>NZ_JBVCWP010000006.1:0-44763 GCF_057460485.1 Boseongicola sp. | reverse complement strand
AATCGAGCGCTTCTTTGGTCGCCTGAAAGCCTCCTTCCGCCGCATCGCCACGCGGTATGAGAAAACTTCACGCAACTTTCTGGCAATGATCAAACTGGCCTCAGT
The DNA here is from genome assembly GCF_057460485.1 of Boseongicola sp. Taxonomy (NCBI): domain Bacteria; kingdom Pseudomonadati; phylum Pseudomonadota; class Alphaproteobacteria; order Rhodobacterales; family Paracoccaceae; genus Boseongicola; species Boseongicola sp. Next base: position 44,658 of record NZ_JBVCWP010000006.1, on the reverse strand, counting down.
CCGTCTGTGGATCGAGTTTTATGAGTCCGCTGCCTAACAAGAGAGAGCAACTCCGGCTTTGTTTGCCTACGCTATGGTCAAAGCCGACCTTCGCTGAAGTGTCCACCAATGACTGCCAACCCCAGCGGCCTCAAACCCGGCCATGGTGGTTGTCGCTCCCGGACAAGGTGGTTGACGCGCTACACCTAGCGATGAAAGTCCACTTTCCGGCAGCTCCACCTAACACGACAGGTGCGGCATCCACGCCTTCCGACCACGCAGCACGAAAATGAAACCAAACATCACCTCAAATACAGCACCCGGGAGCAACAGCGCCATCGACGCTTTTTCTAAACCGTTTGCCGAAGCGATCATCGCGGCGACAAGATAAAGATATCCCACGACACCCAAGCGGCCAAGCATGGGTGGAACGAGCTTCGACCCGATCAGCCAGCGACACATCGGTAAGCTGCCAATGCCGAGCCCAATCATACCAAGTTGGTAGAAGACGTCGCTTGTAATTGTGAAACCCAAGAAGCTGCTCTGAAATGCCATTGCACTTATGCCCAACAACACCCCTTCAGTGATACGGGCAACGAGGTAGATGTTCCCAGTGCGAGGCGTTGTTGTCGCGATCACTGGGCGCATCAGAAACCCGATTGTTATCACTGCGACTGAATTGCTGAGGCACATAAACAACCCAAGCCAATGTAATTCGCTTTCCAACAAGGCTTGCCCGCCGCCGAAGAGGGGAAATGCTGTTAAAATGCACAGACCAACGATCTGAAGTTTCAACGCGCTAGACATGAGCCGCCTCGTTCAAATGAAAGCCTGTGCCAGCATTTCGATGCGACTTGGTGTCTAACGCCACTGTGACAACTACGTTGCCTTTCTTGTGGCCGGTATCGACATGAGCATGCGCGGCAACCATCTGCGAAAAGTCAAAGGATCGGTCGATCACTGGATGGAAGTGACCGTCTGCGGTCAGCTCAACGACCTTGCGCAAGACCTCGATGGCCTCGGACGCGACTCCCCCGATCAGCCGTTTGCCGCGCAGTCGCGCCTTCAGCCAACCAAAGATCATGTCAGATGTATTGCCTGCGATCAGCAGCATGCGGCCGTTTGTGGCCAAAGCATGCTGCGCCTTCGACCAAGGGGCGGAGCCAACGGTGTCTACGACTACGTCGTACTGCAGGCCTTCCTCTGTGAAGTCTTCCGCGTTGTAGTCAATGACGCGGTCGGCCCCGATGGCACGAACTAGATCTGCATTTGCGGCGCTGCAAACGCCTGTGACGTCAGCCCCAAAGTGCTTGGCGATCTGCACGCAGGCCGACCCAACGGACCCTGATGCGCCGTTGATCAGAACGCGTTCCCTAGTGCGCAGTTTGCCTTTGTTGATCAGGAAATCGTAAGCGGTCGTGGCGCCGAAGGGGATGGCCGCCGCTTCGTCAAAGCTCAGGCCGTTTGGCTTTGCAACGATCTTTCCATCGGCCGGCATCACGATGTGTTCGGCATGTGCCCCAAAGCTGGCACCGGGAAATCCAATTACAGCATCCCCAGGTTTGAATGAGGTCACATCGACACCGACCGCTTCGATGATCCCTGATAACTCAGTCCCAAGAACTGGTTTTCGAGGCCCAGTTATCCCGAATACAAGACGCCCAATCAACGCCATGCCTGCGGGCATCGTCAGGCTCCGCGCCCGCCAGTCACCTGCGCTGACGGTGGTCGCGCACACACGGATGAGAACTTCGTTTGCTTTAGGCGTTGGGGTGGGCAGTTGTAGGCAGTTCAAAACGTCGGGGCTGCCGTATTTGGAATAGAAATAAGCATACATCTCAGGTTTTCCTTCAAACTGTCTGGAGTGTGGAATTGGGTTGGCTTGCGGTGCTGCGTAGTCCTCGGACCAGTAGCCAAAGGCCAAATCCGAGTTCCCAAACCGTCACGATGACAAGCAAGCCGATGATGGTGATATCTAGTGCCGCCACATCAGTGAACGTCAGCTCAACCAATCCTTGGATCAGGTAGCCGAACGCCCCGATAGACAGACCCCATCCAAGCAGGTGCGGTACCAGTTGGGATCGTAGGATGATCCAACCCAGCGCCAGCAAGTGCGCGCCAAAGAAAATCTGCCAGACGTATATCCCCAAGGCGTGGACCTCGAAAAAAACTTGGGCAAAGGCCTGACTGTCGGTCGGTTCGAATGCCGTGGGTTGGGAAAGCAGCACATACGGCATGACCCAAAGAAGAAGATTGAACCCCATCACGACGATCATGCCCAACCGGGATATCATCGCGATCATGGCGAGCCGTGGGCTGACGCTGCGAAACATCTGGTAGAGGATGACCGTGATCGCAATCTCAAGCAGGATCATGGCGCTATCGGCAAGCACACCTAGCCTGAATAGCCCAAGTTGATCCAACAGGTTGGCGGCAGTGGTTGCGGCGTTTCCGGCCACGACTATCTGTGATGGCACATAGCCGATGCTGAAGCCGCCGCAGACGGCAATCGTGAGATATAGTGCGCCTGCAATGCGGGCATCTCTTGAGTTCAATGTGGTTAAATTGCTCTTCGTCATTACTTTTCCCTTCATGGGTCAAGGTGTGACCGCTGCGGTGCTGCCGGGCAGAAACGGAGTTAGTGTCTCTGCAAGATGATGTTGGATTGGGTTTAGGGTGCAGAGGCCCTTATGCGAATTGACCAATTCCTGTGCTTTGATATGCATATCTGCATGGATTGGCGGTCGGTAAAATTTGACTGGAACAAAGCGCGGGCTTTCTTAGTCACGGCGGAAGAGGGCTCGTTGTCTGCGGCCGCGCGGGCTTTGGGCATGGCCCAACCAACCCTTGGCCGTCAGGTTGATGGGTTGGAGCAAGAGTTAGGTATCGTTTTGTTTGAGCGGGTCGGTCGTGGCCTGACACTCACGCCAAGTGGTCTGGAACTGCTCGATCATGTCCGCGATATGGGCGAGGCCGCGGGCCGTGTCTCACTCACGGCGCTCGGTCAGTCTCAGGCGTTGGAAGGAACAATCTGCATCTCGGCCAGTGAAACCTATGCGACTGTGCTGCTCCCTGCGATCATCGCCAAGTTACGCCAGATGGAGCCTGGCATTAAGGTTGAGATTGTCGTCGCCAATCATGCCAGCGATCTTCGTCGCCGGGAGGCTGACATCGCGATCCGCAATTTTCGCCCAGCCGAACCCGACCTCGTCGCAAAGAAGATCGGCGATGCAGATGCGGTCCTTTATGCAACCCCAGGATATATCACCAAGATCGGCAATCCGACATTGCCTTACGATCTGCGCCATGCGGACTTCGTGAACATGGACCACGGCGGCATGATGCTTAAAGGCTTGAACTCGCTTGGGCTTGGTCTGACCGAGGCTAACTTCCCGCTGCTCACCGAGAGCTATCTGGTGATGTGGGAACTTGTGCGGCAAGGAGCAGCCATCGGCGTTCTGGACGCCTACATTGGGGATGCAGACCCAATCGTCCGCCGGGTGCTCCCTGATCTGGAACCGCTGGTTTTCCCGATATGGCTCGTTGCACACCGCGAATTGAGAACAAACCGCCGCATACGCTTGGTTTACGATTTTCTGGCTGAGGAACTGAAGCGGACGTGAGCTCCAAAATAGTCCCAAGTGCAGCAACTCAATTTGTGGCTAAAACTGCATAGCCGGCAATCGCTGCGACGCAGAAACTTATCAGCGCCGGCTGCAAGCAGACCTTCGCTGCCGGCCGCCCGAAAGTCCGCTATGCCCAATGCGGACAATCCAGCGCCAATCAAACCTGAAAATTAGCTAGGTCACCAACCGTCCGAGAAAGACTTCGAATAGGATATTTATCCTCAAAATACGCACGCGGAAATCACAAAACATCACTTTGTGTGCGATGGAGCACAGAGGCCGTGCGTTCCGAGGGGTGGTCCGCTGCCTTGGTCCCGTGCATGCAACGCATCCTACGGCGTCGATCAGGCGCCCGCTCGACAAGATATCCCGGAGGCGATCGAATACGCCTCGAGCCAAAAGGACAATAAAATGAACGACAGATTTGCCAACGTTGCACCCTTGGCGCGCTCTCTTCTCGCACTCATCTTCATCATTGCCGGTGTGCAGAAAATCAGCGGCTATGCCGGCACCCAAGGCTACATGGAGATGATGGGCGTATCCGGCGCGCTTTTGCCGCTTGTTATCGCAGTTGAAGTACTTGGCGGACTAGCACTTCTTGTAGGTTTTCAAGCACGTCTCGCAGCCGTTCTGCTGGCCGGATTCACCGTGATCGCCGGTACGATCTTCCACCTGGTGCCCAGCTTTGAAATGGAAGCTATGGCAGCGCAAGGTGAAGTAATCCACTTCATGAAGAACCTCGCCATTACCGGCGGTCTCATCATGGTAATAATCTTCGGTGCTGGATCATGGTCGGCCGACAACCGTCGCTCGGGGGCGGCTATTTCTGCAGGATAATATTGACGGAATATTTGAATGGCGCGTCCGCCCGTAGCGGTGGGCGCGCCAGCCAACACATTTTGGGAGGATCAATTGCCTGACCATTATCCTTCGACCAAGCCGTGGCCCTCATGTCCAAGCCGGTGATGCATCCGCCTGGATCAGCTGGGTGATCGAACAAACTTTATTCAAAATGTGTTTTGGCGTCGAACGATACCATTGCTATGGATTGAGGCGCTCGCAATGAATGACCGCTCCGTCCCGCATTGCAGACTTGGGCCCGGCGCGGACGAGTAAGATGCCACCGCCTCTCTAGCCACACGGGCCAAAAAATGCGACATTGTGCCGTTCTGGCAATGCATGCTCGAACTATTCGGTAGAGGAGGATCTTATGGGTGAACTGACAACAAACGTAAGCTGGATCGCAGTTATAGTCGGGGCCATCGCGTCGTTTCTGTTAGGCTGGCTGTGGTATTCGGAGCGCCTGTTTGGCGAGAAATGGGCGGTAGGTGTAGGAGTGGAACTTGCCAAAGTCCACGCCAATGTTGGCGCGTTGGCGGCACAGATTGTCGGATTGTTTCTGATGAGCTGGTTTGTCAGCGTTGCGGCGGCATCGAACCTGTTGTTGACGGTCATCCTGGCGACATTAGCCTTTGTAATACTGGCGCAATCTGGAGCGATGTTCCGTGGGCAGTCGACCTATGCCCGCCTGGTTGATGCGGGCCATTGGATCGCATCTTTGGTGATCATGATCGTCGCTAACGCAATATTTTAGGCCCTTTCTGCAGCCCAGGCCGTGAAGGTTATCGAAGGACAGCTTCTTCCGCGTAACGATCGCTTGTTGTAATTTTTTTTCGGCACGAGGACTTCGCATTCTAGGTTTAAAAGGAACTGTCCGTGAATGGACGTTTCCGACCTGTCGGTACTCGGATCGGCAGGCATATAATTTCAAGGTCAGCTTTCTCACACCCGCAGAGCTGACATTGGTGCAAGATGCAGTGAATGGCAGCTTCGAGCCCAGAGCAGCCACACATCTTTCAACGGGCGTCCGCAAGACGTGTCAAAGCCACATTGCTTACAGGGTCTTTTTCTTGGACACATTGAATAGTTTGGGGCAAGCTGAAGCCTCTGGCGGTAGACGCCGAACGTCCCTAAACTTGCCAGAGATGCTCTCGGAACTATCTTTTGAGGAGGCAAATTATGGCCTAGTCTAGATATCAACAACGACTTGGAGGAATAATGCGACTTGTATCTCTTTGCGTGGCTTCGATGATGGCTGCTGCACCTGCGCTGGCGGAAGACGTGTCCTACTCGATTGATGGAGAGGCCTTTACTGGATACTGGGCCAAAGCTGACGCCCCCAAAGGTCTTGTTTTGATCATTCACGACTGGGATGGCATGACCGACTACGAGCGCCAGCGCGCGGATATGCTAGCGGAGATGGGCTACGATGCCTTTGCGCTCGACATGTTCGGCAACGATACACCGACCGAAACAATGGACCATCGCATTGCTGCGACCGGCGCACTTTATCAAGATCGAGATCGGATGAAGGCACTGGTGCAAGCTGGTGTCGAACAGGCGCAATCGCTGTCCAGCGTCGATGAAATGATAGTCACAGGTTACTGCTTTGGTGGTGCCGTCGCGCTTGAAATGGCACGGAGTGACATGTCGGATATGGCTAACGGTTACGCGACCTTCCATGGAGGTCTAACGACGCCAGAAGGCCAGTCCTGGAGCGGAGATGAGCCGCCCGTGCTCGTTCTACATGGTGGAGCCGATACCTCAATTACGATGCAAGACGTAGCTAGTTTCGCGACTGAACTGGAAGAGGCCGGCACGACCTACACGCTCGAAGTCTACTCAGGCGCTCCACATGCCTTCACGGTATTTGGCTCAAACCGTTACCAGGAACGTGCCGATGCGGCGAGCTGGGAAGCGTTTTCAACGTTCCTGAGTGAGCACGTCTCAGGCTAGTTGAATTGCAAATTTGGCGCACCCTGTTTGTGTTATATAGGGTGCGCCGCTGTCCGATGTCATCTTCGCAAGTTTCGCTCACATGCAGTGTTCCTAGACGGCCGGATTGTCCCGCAACTCGGCAATAGACCCCCTCGGACCTCGCTGCGGTCGCGACCAATGTCGGCTTTTCTGGCTGCGTTGCAGCGTAACTCTTGGATCGATTGGGGCCTTCGCTTATGCAGCGAACTGATGGTCCTCAGGCTCCGCTGCGGCCCCGGGTGTTACCCGTTTTCCCGTATCACTGGGCGGAAGCGTTCAATCGATCGGATGACCTTGTCAGCGTCGGCATCCAGCCCGTGAAGCGGTATGCGAACGCCGTGGTGTTTCTGAAACCAGAGATCTAGCCGCCTCCAGCTTTTGAGACGGATCGGTGCAAGGAAGCCGGGCGACGGATCGACAATCACCCAGTCCCGTCGGCCGTAGAAAGACTTGCTGTGCGGCAGGAGGCGAATTCGATGAATGTCCTCCCACCGCAACGGTCTTGTGAAGGCGAAAGGAAGGTGAATGCCGGCGTCGCTGACGATCAGGACAGCCGGTTTCCGCCACAGGAGCCAGACGAACGGAACTAGGATCGCCAGTAGAAGACTTCCGAGAAGGATCGCCCAGACGAGGTCGCGCGAGCTCGTCTGGAAGCCCGGCCCAAAGACCGCGGCAAATACAAACAGTACGAGCAAACCCGATAAAAGGCAGACAACGGTGATAAGCACGCTGCTGCGATGATGAAAGGTTGTCTCCGATCCTCCGCCCGAGACCGGGCTTCTGTCTTGTGCGGGTATCATGCGTTTTCCCAAGTGTCCGGTCACGACCATAGCGAGGAGTCGGGCTGAAATCGGGACGGCTTCTGTAACATGCGATTTGTTTGCGCACATGGCAAACGCCTTGCTACGGTACCGGGGGCCTGCGATCCATCGCGGGGGATTAGGTAGGGTCATTTGGGACGTCCAGACGGCATAAACGGTATTGCAGGCGCTTTGGCGGTGATCGTCCTTAAAGTGTTTAGATTCATTATCCAGAGGCGGCACCTATCCACCCCGGAGCGCCTTGGATTCGCGACCTCAACAGAGGCCCGGCCGCGGGCGAGGACTGGCCCAGCAATAAGACTCGCCAACGAAACGACTACTCGCCGAGAGAGGACAAGTCTTGAGACCCTCGCGTAGTGCAGGCTTTTTCATGGCCTTTCTATTATCCTTCGCGATCTACCTGATCCCGCTTTTCCATCTTGAGGCCGGATGGCTCTCGATTGGAAAGACGCTTTCGGGCATTCGCGATGCTAGCAACACATCGCTTGCATGGATTTTCGCCGTCCTAATTCTGCAGGTCAGTACATTCCTTGCTGCTCTTTGGTTCCTGACCCGAGTCAATTGGATAAGGATACTGGTATTTGTCGCTGCGTTCCCGGTCTTGGTGGTCGGCGCTAACCTGATCCTGCTGTGGTGGATCCCTCTACTCATGCTCGTCGAGAGGGATACGGCCCCGGAGTTGGGCAGTCCCGAACAGGTGTGCAGCATTCCCGGCGCTACGGTTGCGCAGGTGAGGTCCGGAAGCGATCTCAGCCTCGTCCACGCAGGTGAAGCCTGGCTCGACACCAGCGGTGGATTGGCCCGGTCCGTCCTGACGATGCCGGGATGCCAGCTTATCGCGATGGACGAACGCTTCGATAGTACGACGATTGACGCCGTTGCGCCTGGCGGCGTTGTGCTTCATCGTCAAATTGAAGGCGCAATTGCATATCTCGATCCGGCCTCGAACGGGTTCGCGACGGTCTCCAAGCCGGATGGTGTCGCCTACTGGAATCCGATCCTCTCGGACGATGGCCAAGTTTTGGTCTGGCTGGACCGTACGGCGTCGGACGACGGCCGCAGAACGCCCCGCCTCCATCTTCGAAATCTTTCCGGGGAAGAGGAGCGCATCATTCCGATCCGGATTCCCGGACCGGATCAGATTGAACTCATGGGCGCACGCTCACGCAACGGGCCATTTACATTGGCTCGATTCAGGAACGCGATCTTTGAAATTGACCAGAACGGCGAGATTGTCCGGGGCCCCGTATCTCCCGACGGCATCTACGATGCCCGCTGGGGATTTGTCTGGTTGAACGGCGGCTGGATCGCATGGGACGGATACAGGGAGGACGGGCGGTCCCGTATTGTCTGGGATATTCCAAACGGGCGTGGAGTGCGGTCGGTTCCACTTGGGCAACGCATCGACTCCGTGACAGTCGCGGCCAACGGAGATCTAATCGCGGTGGCTGTCTCAAGCAATCTCAGGATAGGTGACATTCAGAGTTCAGTCTTCGCCTTCCGCACAGACACCGGCGAAGAGGCGTACCGGAGGCGACACCGCGTTCACATGAGATCAGCCGTGGCATTTCTTGGAGATGAGTATCTGGCCGTTACTGAAATGAAAGCTAACCAGGGGACGGTCGGGGTCTATCGGATGCCTGCAACCGACTAGAACCGTCAGCAGTCGTTTTGAAATCGTGGCCTTCGCTTTTTTTGCGGGCTCTTGGCAAAGGCATCCACACCTTCGAGCCCGATTTCACCGAGTTTGATCTATTCCTCTGACGCAGAGTAGATCGCTTCCGCCTCGCAATTGCGGAACTCAAGTGCAGAGTCGGCAAACCCTCGTGCATGGCGCGCGTACTGAATGGCGGAGTTGGCGAATTCTGCAGCCTGGTTCGCGAAACGGTTAGTGGCGGTGGCGTAGTCATTCAGATCTTCTACCCACTCGTCTACTTCCTCACCATATTTCGTAAGCTCTTCCCTTGGGCAGTTCTCCTGCTCTGGCCCCGAAAGGCCGCGCAGACATGTAGGAAGGACCGGCCTGAGCGTAACATCAGGTGCCGCGGGAGGTTCTACATCTAATTGCAACGACACTGAATCGATATCTTCTGCCACGCACTCCGCCAAAGCAGGGCCTGACAGGATGCCGAGCAGCACTAGGACTGCAAGCCGGATCAAAGCCATATCTACCTCTTCATTTGGGCTTCTTCGTTCATTCTATCCAGACTTACGGTCTAGGCCACCCAATGAGACTCCTTCTTGGATCGGCAGGATGCTCCTTTCTCTTTCTGAACAAAAGCACCAGATGACCGCTTTGAGCGGCGGGCTCAACCGGTCGACGCAACACATGCATTAAAACGCTCGGCTGGTGTTTCGTAGTTGAGCGTTTTTCGAGGTCGTTCGTTGAGCTGTCTTGCGACGGCGCTCAGCTTAGCTTGACTATGTATCGACAAATCCGTGCCTTTTGGGAAGTACTGTCGCAGCAGGCGGTTGGTATTTTCGTTTGTGCCGCGTTGCCACGGTGAATGTGGCTCGCACAGGAAGACGTCGATATCCGTCGCCAGGGTGAATTTTTATGCCCAGCCATCTCTGTTCCACGATCCCAGGTCAGCGAGCGGTACAGCTCTTTTGGCAACTTGCGTGCCTGTTTGATCAACGCCTGAATGACGCTGTGGCTGTCTTGGTTACCGACCTTGGCCAGCATCACGTAACGCGTGTGCCGCTCGACGAGAGTAGCAATGAAGCTGTTGTCAGAAACTGCGATCAAGTCGCCCTCCCAGTGCCCTGGCACGGCCCGATCTTCCACCTCCAATGGTCTGTCGCGGATCGATATTGCATCGTTGAACTTGCCTAATCCACTGCGCTTCAATGTGGGGTGGCGAGACCGACGAATGGATCGCGTGGCGGGTAGATGCGCAAGTAATTCCTTCTTAAGTACACCGCGGGTCTGGATAAACAGGCTTCGGTAGATCGTCTCGTGTGAGACCCGTTTGTCTTCCTCATCAGGATGTTCACGCATTAGCCAGCCTGCGATTTGTTGCGGGGACCACTTGCGCGCTAGCTTGGCCGATATCGCGCGACAGAGATAGGCATTGCCTTCCAACTTGCAGGCCTTTGGGCGGAGGGCACGGTCCCAGGCCGCAGCATCTGAGGGCGCTGCACGGTAGAGTCTGGCGCCACCATTACGCCGGACCTCTCGGCTGATTGTGGATGCCGATCGGTTCAAAGCATGGGCAATCGAACGCAGGGAGACCTTCGCACGTAAGCCCCTCGATATCTCCTCTCGATCGCAAAGTGTCAGAGCACGGCGGGACCTGACGCGCTCTGGCGGGCGAATGCCGCCAGTGCGAGCAAGGAGTGGATAGATCGCCGAAGACTCGCGATCAAAACCACGTCCAATCGAACTCATCGACTCTCCGCGTTGCCAACGATCCCATATCTCTGACTTCTGCTTGTCCGTAAAAAATACTCGGGGACGATACTTCATGCTTCACACTCCATCTTTCCAAAAAGACTAAAGTGTTGCGTCGACCGATTGAAACCGCAGCTCATAGCGGACAAGAGAATTGTGCCGATATAAGTCTAACATTACTTGCTTTAACCGTCCCGCAAGTTCGCGGAACGGTATATGTTTTGTCTCGGGATTTTTACAGGGAGTGCTAAGGCCTGATTACGTAGTAGCCCATCTCGTCCAATTCCAAAAGTCGTACGACGCCAGCCGGCACCACTCGCGCATATTCCGTGATGGGCGGCGCAGCGCCTTCTTTCTTCGTCATCCCGGCAATCGTGTTTCCGCACGCACTGAAGGTCACGTCTGGGACGCTTTCCGAAATGCTCTTGATCCTGTCCATCACCGGGGATGTATCGCTCCGAAGAAGGTGTAAGCCTGCGTTGAACGTGACGATCTCAATTTCGTAAATCTCGCCGGCATCGCTCATGCCCTTGGCGAAGTTCGTCGCAACGTTAAGCGCCTTAGTAAACGTGGCGGGATCGTTATCGCTTACCTGAATTGCCAGGCGCTTTACGCCATCATCGGACGCAAAAGCCGTCGTCGCGCCGGTCAGAAGCATCAGACTTGTCGCGAATTGAAGCACAGTTCTTCTTGTGAATGACATTGAGTAACTCCCTAGTTTCTAAACATAGTAATAACTAAATATTTTCATATGTCTCAAAAAAGTTCGAACTGACTGCCCGCCCTAGAAGGCCCGCTTCGTTCCGCATTGTGTGAATTCAGACATCACTCGATTTCGCGGTTGCTGCGAAAGTCCGCAATAGCGGGGCGCACTGCAGCATCATGACGGGGGGTGAATGTCTCCTGTGGGCCGTTCATGTTGGTCGGGGCGAGATCGTTTGGCAGGATCGCTGCGATGCGGCTAACGGCATCAAGGAGCCCAAAGTACGCCATGGTGTGGTCCGGACAAATGTCCGCTTTGCCTTCATCTAGGTATCGACTTGCGATTGGCAGTTAGATGAGAGCCCGTTCCAAAAGATGACGCCACGTTTTGTTCAGTTATAACTGAACAAAATTGACGTGAGCATACGCTTGGCTGTAACGGATGGGCTTAGGAACAGGAGCCATCATGCCTGAAGACGTAGCAATCACCGCCATAAGAACTGACTTCATCGAGAAAACCGGTCTAATCACGCAGGCAGAGGGCCTGCCGCGCATTGCGGGGCGCGTCTTCGGGATGCTGATATTTGATGGCGACATGGTGTCTTTTGGTGATCTTGCAAAGCGATTGCAGGTCAGTCGCGCCAGTATCAGCACAAGCGTTCGCATTCTGGAAGAACGCGGACTGGTGAAAAGAATGACCAAGCCAGGTCAGCGCCAAGATTACTTCCAGCTTGCTTCGAACGCCTACATGACAATGCTGGAAGGCATTCAAAAACGCACGCGTGCTACGCGTGACGAGATTGCCCAAACAATCGATGCACTGCCATCAGGCGCAGGCGCAATCGAAAGATTGCAGGAATATGCCGACTTTTATGCCCTTACGGATGCCGCAATTGGCGTGGCTTTGGACGAACTGGCAAAATCAAAACATGTAAAACGGGGCAAGCCACAGTCGGTCCCAAAAGGACGCAAGAAATGACACCTGAAGATACATCGAGCAAAGCACATTCTCAGGCCGGAGCGCCTTACACGCCGCAGACGCTTTCATTCGCGTCCGACAAAGGCGCGTCGCGTTCCACATGGATCGCGGGTAGTCTTGTTGTTCTTATCGTTGGATGGATGGGCAGCGGATTTGTCATCCCGTCTGCGGAGGAACCTCAAACAATCATGCGGCAAGAGCCACAACCTGTTGCAGTGGCTGTCAAAACCTCGTCTGCCGAGACCGTAGCGCAGTTCTATCAGGCCGAAGGTCAGGCGCTTCCCGACCGCGACACAGCCCTTCGCGCCGAGATTTCAGGGGACATCGCCGAGGTGATGGTTTCAAAGGGCCAGGACGTTGATGCCGGGCAGGTCATTGCCCGGTTTGATCCCGCCAATAATGCCGCGGACGCAAACCGCGCCGCACAAGAGCTGGCACGCGCGCAACGCGAGTTCGACAATGCCGAGCAACTTCTGGAACGCGGAGTTGCAACAGCAGACCGCGTGTCTCAGGCGCGGGCAGCACTTGCCGCGGCTCAGGCACAGGTGACGGAGGTTGAGCAAGATGCCAATGCTCTGACCATTACCGCGCCTTTTGCCGGTCGCATCGAGGCGCTTGACCTCGATGAAGGAGAGTTCGTGTCCGCAGGCACCGACGTTGGGCGTCTGGTCGATATCACGCCGCTGACGGTCGCCATTCAGGTGCCTCAGCAATCGCTCACCCTGCTGGCTGTCGGGCAACCGGCCACTGTCCGCTTTATCACCGGGGAAGAACGCGCCGGGACAGTGACCTTCGTCGGCACTTCAGCAGCCTCTGAAACGCGCACATTTCTGGCCGAAATCGAAGTTGCGAACGACGATGGCGCAATCCCTGCGGGTATCTCGGCGGAGGTGATCATTCCAACAGGCGAGGCGGTGGCGCATTTTCTGTCGCCCTCGATCGTTTCGCTGAACACGGAAGGCACTCTCGGCATCAAAACTGTGAATGGCGACGACGTTGTGGTGTTCTTTCCAATCGAGGTCGTCAAAGCGCAGATCGATGGGATCTGGGTCACGGGCTTGCCGGATGCGGTTGACATTATCACCGTTGGGCAGGGGTTCGTGAACGAAGGCGAAACCGTCGCCCCCAGTGCTGGGGAGCTGAACTGATGAACAGCATTATCGACGCCGCATTTTCGCGGTCGCGAGTTGTCGTCATGGCGCTGGTCATGGTGCTGACTGTCGGGGCTTATGCCTACGTCTCAATCCCCAAGGAGGCCAACCCCGAGGTGCCTCTGCCGCTGTTCTATGTTTCAACCGGTCTTGACGGCATAAGCCCCACCGACGCCGAGCGCCTCTTGCTTGAGCCAATGGAGGCCGAGTTCGCCTCAATCGCTGGGTTGGACAGCATGAAATCCGATGCGTCCGAAGGGTTCGCAAGTATCCAGCTTGAGTTCGCACCCGGCGGCGATAACGATGAAGCCCTCGATAAAGTCCGCGAAGCCGCTGACCGCGCACAAAGCGATCTGCCGGACGACGCAAGGGACATCACGATAACCGAGATCAACACGGCGTTATTTCCAATCATTACCGCGATCCTGTCCGGCCCCGTGCCGGAACGCACATTGAACAATTTGGCCGACAGACTTCAGGAAGAAGTCGAGGGACTGCCGGGTGTTCTTGAGGTTGATATCGGTGGGCAGCGTTTCGAGTTCCTTGAGGTTCTGATCGACCCGACAGTGTTCCAGACCTACAACCTGTCGTTTGATGAACTGATCAGGCAGATACAGCGCAACAACCGGCTGATCGCCGCAGGTGCCATTGAGACCGAGGCCGGGCGGATCGTGTTGAAAGTGCCGGGTCTGATTGAGGACCTTGAAGACGTACTGGCGATGCCGGTCAAAGTGCGCGGGAATGCAGTAGTGACATTTGGTGACGTTGCCACAGTGCGCCGCACGTTTGAGGACCCCAACTCATTCGCGCGTATCAACGGGCAGCCTGCGCTCGCTTTGGAGGTGACCAAGCGATCGGGGGCGAACATCATCGAGACCGTGGCCGAAGTGAAAGCACTGGTCGAAGAGATCAGGGCCGATTGGCCCAACACCATCGAAATCACCTATCTTCAGGACCAATCGAAGCAAGTAAAAGACCTCTTGAGCGATCTGGAGGCCAACGTCATCGCAGCTGTGATCCTCGTGATGGTGGTGATCGTTTTGGCGCTCGGTCTTCGGTCCGCCATTCTGGTCGGTCTCGCTATCCCCGGCGCGTTCCTGGCAGGCGTCATCGCGCTTTGGTCGATGGGATATACGATGAACATCGTGGTGTTGTTCTCGCTCATTCTGGTCGTCGGAATGCTCGTGGATGGTGCGATTGTCACGACCGAGCTTGCAGATCGAAAGTTGCAGGAAGGTGCGCCCGCGCGCGAGGCTTACGCCTTCGCCGCCAAGCGTATGTCCTGGCCCATCATTGCCTCTACCGCGACCACGCTCAGCGTGTTTTTCCCACTTCTGTTCTGGTCCGGCATGGTCGGAGAGTTCATGAAATTCCTGCCGATCACCGTGATCTTGACGCTGTTCGCATCCCTGTTCATGGCATTGATTTTCATCCCTGTCGTAGGCGGTCTGATCGGCAAGCGCCAACCGCAGTCCGCTAAGGCAAAGGCCGCGCTATATGCGGCTGAAGTCGGCGACCCACGCGATATGACAGGCTTTACCGGCGCATATGTGCGCGTGCTGGAATGGGCGATCCTGCGGCCTGCCACCACTCTTTTGCTGGCGATTGCTTTGCTCTTGGGAGGCTTCGGTCTTTACGGTCAGTTCGGCAAGGGCGTGGCCTTCTTCCCCTCGGTCGAGCCGGATTTTATGCAAGTTCAGGTGCGCGCACGCGACAACCTTTCGATTTTCGAGCGCGACGCCTTGGTGCGCGCGGTCGAGGACCGACTGCTGCCATACGAAGAAATCGCCAGCATCTATGCGCGCTCCATGCTTTCTGCCGGGCAGGGCGACGAAGAAACCATTGGGACGCTGCAGTTGGAGTTGACCGCTTGGGATACGCGTCGCACCGCAGCCGAGATCGGTGTCGATATCCGCCAAAGCGTCGCGGACATCGCAGGGATCGACGTGCAGGTGCAGACGGAAAGCGGCGGACCCTCTGCTGGAAAGCCAGTGAACCTGCAGATAACCGCGCGCAACTCGGACGCTCAGACAAAGGCCGTTCTCATGGTGCGCGAGATCATGGACCGCATCGGGGGCTTTACGGATGTAACCGATACTCGACCCGTCCCGGGTGTAGAGGTTTCGATCCTGGTCGACCGGGCCGAGGCCGCGCGCTTTGGTGCAGATGTCAGCCTACTGGGTCAAGCGGTTCAGCTTTTGACACAAGGCATCACGGTGGCGGACTACCGGCCTGATGACGTCGAGGGCTCGCAAGACATCCGCGTGCGGTTTCCGCGAGAGGAACGGTCGCTTGCCGAACTTGGTAGCCTGCGCGTTCCGACGTCCGAAGGTCTGGTGCCCATCGCCAATTTCGTGACCTTCGCGCCCACCGAACGCACGGGCGTTATCCGCCGCATCGACGAAAAACGCGTCAATACAATCGAGGCAAATGTGGCGCCGGGTGTGTTGGTAAACGATCAGGTCGTCGCCCTCACGGCCGCACTGAATGACGCTGAATTGCCGGACGGCGTTGAGTTCAGCTTTGCCGGAGAGGCAGAAGACCAGCAAGAGAGCATGGTCTTTCTTGTCGGGGCGTTCATCACCGCCATTTTTCTGATGTTTGTCATTCTGGTTTTGCAGTTCAACAGCTTCTTCCAAGCCTTCGTTGTGATGAGTGCCATCGTCTTCTCGATTGCGGGCGTTTTGCTCGGGTTGCTCGTCACGGGTCGGCCGTTCGGTATCGTGATGGGTGGGATCGGAGTGATCGCCCTTGCGGGTATCGTGGTGAACAACAACATCGTTCTGATCGACACCTACAACGATCTGAAGCGATCCGGTCAGTCTCCACTGGAAGCCGCTCTACGAACAGGGGCACAGCGTTTACGTCCGGTTATCCTGACGTCGGTCACGACCGCACTGGGGCTCATGCCCATGGTGATTGGCGTCAACCTGAACTTTTTCACCCGCGAAATCGTCTACGGAGCACCTTCAACGCAGTGGTGGACCGAATTGTCGTCCGCCATTGCAGGAGGTTTGGTAATTGCGACTGTCCTGACATTGGTGGTCACACCCGCGATGCTGATGTTGGGCGAGCGAAAGAGGCATGAAGGGGCGGGGGATATGCAGCCAGCAGAGTGAAGCCACCCCGCCTGAAAGCAGACTTGGAAAGATCGGCGAAGGATGGTGGCTTTGTCCCGCACACCGACGTTTCAACCAGCAAAAATGCTGCATAATGCACGAAAATCCGGTTCGACGGGCCGCACCGCAGCATGACGGAAGGCAGTTCACAATGTCCGCTAAGGGCCGTTCATGTTGGTCGGGGCGAGATCGCTTGGCAGGATAGCTGCGATGCGGCTAACGGCAGCAAGGAGTCCTTGGTATCGATTGCTGCACCTCAACGATGTAGTAGCTTAGCGTCGGATGCGAAGTGTTTTCGGCAGGTCGGTTAATGATGCCCAATAGTAACTCCACGAGAAGGCTGGCCAGATCGGAACCCTGGCATACGGCGATGGCATTTAGAAAATGCCATCTAGAGTCTAAGAATGAGGAGCGCCTCTCGCATGACCTGCGGGTCGACGTCCACGCCGGTCCAGTATTTGACGCCGATGACGCCCTGCTGCACCAGCATCCCCAACCCGTCGACCGTCTTACACCCGCGTTCCTGCGCTGCCTTCAGCAGGCGGGTCAGTGGTGGGTTGTGGATGCCGTCGGCAACAACCATGTCCGGCGTCAGGCTGTCGGTATCGATGTCGGGTATCGCATTGACGTCGGGATACAACCCGACCGAGGTTGCATGGATCACGATATCGGTGTCTTTTGGCACGGTGAAGGTGCCCTGCCATGGCGCATACACTGCCTGCGTCGCGGTGCGATTTTTTAGCACATCGACAACGGCCTTGCCTCGGTCGGCACTTCGGTTGACGACTGTGATCCGCGCGGCCCCGGCCAAGGCCATTTCGACCGCTACGGCCCGCGCGGCACCACCTGCGCCGAATAGGACAATGGACTTGTCCTTGGGGTCCACCACCTCGCGCAGGGCAGCGACGAAGCCGCGCCCGTCGGTGTTTTCCCCGATCAGCCGGTCGCCGTCGCGTACGATAGTGTTGACGGCACCGATGATCTCCGCCGATGCGCCAAGCCCGTCCAGATACTCGATCACCGCGACCTTATGCGGAATCGAACAGTTGAACCCGCGCCAACCCATCGCCCGCGCGCCCCGCACGGCATCACCGAGATCATCCGGGGCGACCTCGACGTTTATATAGCGCCAGTCGAGGCCGTGATGCTGGTAGGCGGCCTCGATCATGGCGACGGTCGGATTTTCGGCGGCGGGTTGCGCGAATGACCCTGTGAGCGGCAGCAGGAAATTCATTGGTCTGGTCCTTTTTTGGTCAGGTGACGCGCGTGGCGCGCAAGTGCGCCCCAACTCGCAGCGCCTGTGCTGCGATGGTAAGGGCAGGGTTCAGCGCGGCAGAGGACGGAAAGAAGCCCGCATCCACCACATACAGATTGGGATGGTCGTGGGCGCGGCACAGGGCATCCAGTGCAGAGCTCGCCGGATCGTGCCCCATGCGCACGGTGCCACATTGGTGCGATGGGGCTTGAATGCCAAAGCCGTGCCGCAGTACGACCGGAAACCCGGCTCGCCGCAGAACGCGCTTAACATGTCGCACGAAGCGATCGTGCGCAAGCGTTCCGCCGGGGCGGTAATCCACCTCCACCTTGTCACCGTCCAGCAACCGCACGCGGCTGTCGGGGTTCGGCAAATCCTCTGACATGGCCAGCACGTCGACGGAATGGCGGCCCAGCCAGTTGGCCAGTGCCTTCGGCGTGGCGGGATAGGTTGCGCGGATCATCGCACCTTGAATGTTGCCGAGCATCTGGATGTTGCCGCGCGCTTCACTGTCATCCGGCAAGCCGTAGTAAAAATCATTGACGGACAGGGTCTTGGGGAACTTCGTGTCATTCAACGCAAATGGTTTCACTCCCATCAAACCCGTCAAATGATGGTTCATCAGATTACGCCCCACGACTCCGGATCGGTTGGCAAGGCCATCCGGCATGACCTGACTGGCAGATCGCAGCAAGATCAGCGCCGAATTGATCGCCCCCGCGCTCAGAACGAACACCGGCGCTTCGACACGCTGCATCTCGCCGTCCCGGCGTACCTCTGCTGCGACGATATCATGACCCCGATCGTCGGCGATCAGGCGGGTGACCTCCGCACCACGTTCCAGCCGCACGTCTGGATGCGCCAGCAGCGGACGCAGCACGCGGGTTTCAGCGTCGCCCTTGGCATCGAACTGGCAGGCGAAGGCATCGCAGGTGCCGCAACGTTGGCAGGTGCCGCCGGGGCCATAATCCACCGCAGACGGCATATGAAACGGACGCAAGCCCTGCGCGCTCAGTCGGTCCGATAGGGCGGCGATTGTGGGCTCATGCGGGATCGCGGCATGGGGAAAGGCTGCACGGGGCGGCTCTGTTGGGTCGCTGCCCGCCTTGCCGCGCACACCGTAAAGGCGTTCGGCGGCCGTGTAGTGCGATGCAAGTTCGTCGTAACGCACCGGCCAAGCCGGCGACGGCACACCGCCCATCTCCGTGGCCTCGAAGTCGCTTGCGCGAAAGCGGAACATCGCGGTGCCGTAGAATTTTGTATGCCCGCCAACATAGTAATACTGACCGGGCCTGTAGCGCGCACCCCTGGCATCGACCCATTCATCGCGTGTCTTATAGCGGGATTGGACGAACACCGCCTCTGCATCACTATTCTGCGGCTCATTGGGCAGGAAATCACCACGTTCGAGGATAAGGATCTTCGCACCACTGCCTGCCAGTTGATGCGCCACGGCAGACCCGCCCACGCCCGAGCCGATGATCACGATATCCGCACTGATCGTCTGCATCGTCTGTCCCACTTTGCCTACTTCCATGCCAAACTGCAGGACATCGCGCCATTCCCCATTACCGCGAGTTTTTGTATGATTACCGCATTATGGACGAGAAATGATACGCAATTCCCATACCCTTGGCTTATTTCGAGACTGTGGCGATCCCGCCCGACCGGTCCTTGCTGGTCTTTGACCGCCACTTGCCGGAGTTTCGGTTCAACTGGCACTACCGCCCGGAGTTCGAGTTGAGCCTGACTGTCAACAGTCGCGGGATGCGTTTTGTCGGAGATCATGTCGGGCAATATGAAGACGGCTATCTTGTCCTAATCACCCCAAACTTACCGCATGCTTTCCAGTCGCAGCCCTGATCGGTGACGCGATGAACCACCGTGGCGTTGCATGCAGCTTCACCAGGCTGGCCATTCGCAGCAACAGCAAAATCCCAGTTTAGGTGAGCTCACAGAAGCGGAAAAGCTCCGGTTCATTGCCTCGTTCTGAGGCTTGAGCACCCGCGCGCCGCTTATCTAGTAACGTAAACAACTTGGGTCTGCGTCATGAGTATCCACTCAGTTCCGGAGGTCTGCCAGCCTCGGGTCACAATTGGCCTACAACCGACTTCGGCAAATCCAGCCTTGGAATAAAGAGCCCGAGCGCTCGCATTATTTGTTCGACACGCAAGCGCCATGCCCGCAGGTCCAGTCCTCCCCTTCAGGTGCGGTAATGAGGGTATTATCTTCATACGGACCAACTATTCTGCCTCGATAAGTCAAAAAATTTGCCAATACCTATTTTGCCCCTCTTATTCGGGGGCCTCTTTTATCTGCTTTCACAATATCATCAGGCGCACTAGGCATCCCTATCTTCGCTATTCCGGAAAAAAATCATGGCGCAAAAAGCCACCATTTATAAAGTTGAACTTTCCGTTTCCGATATGGATCGTCACTATTATGAGACCCATAAACTGACCGTTGCCAAGCATCCTTCGGAGACGGACGAACGGTTAATGGTGCGTATTCTTGCTTTTGCACTGAATGCCCATGAGCAATTGGAACTCACTAGGGGCCTTTCAACGGATGACGAGCCAGACATTTGGCAGAAAAGCCTGAGTGGCGAGCTTGAGTTGTGGGTCGCGTTGGGACTTCCGGGCGAGAAGATTGTTCGTCAAAGCTGTGGCAAAGCTAACGAGGTGATTGTCTATTGTTACGGCGGCAGGACGGCTGAGATGTGGTGGGAGAAGATCAAAAACAGCACCACCCGGTTTGATAACCTTCAGGTTATAAATTTTTCTGAGAAGGACACCAGCGAACTGGGAAAACAGGCAAGTCGCTCGATGAAGCTGCAGGTTAATATTCAGGACGGTGATGTGATGGTCAGTGTTGATGGTAGCATCGTTTATGTTACCCCGGTCAAATGGAAAGATGCTGATCACTGATCGTCAACCAGCTCACAATGCGCATAAGAGCCCAGAATGTAGAATACTGCGTAGGCGGTGAGATTGTAGTCACTACATGATGAACCTGTTAGCGGTCATCTGCAGAGGTTTGGCAAAAGGTCGCTACGACCGCAGAGCCGCTTGGGCCTTCTATTCTTTAAAGTTGTTCACGCTTACAGGCCCGCCGGACAGTTTAAGATGATTTGATGGGCGAGGATTTCTGGGTGACTTCAGGCTTTGCATTCGATGCGGTACTGGCGCAATCGCAAGCAGTCTCAGCGATAGGATTACCTCATACAGCATGGCTCTGCAGGTCATTGAACAGGGCGGGCTCGCCAGTCCAGTTTGTCAACAAAGCGATAGCAGCGGCCATGCGCTTGAGGCGCAACGCTCGCTGGAACTTGATGGACTTTTGAAGGCTGACCGATGGTGCCGACGGCATCCAAAAGGTCACTATAGCTTTGCGGCTTGAAACAAACATACTACCTCTCTCTCTCAGACAATGCACACACTTCACTTAACACATATTTATTATTGCATGTAATTCTGTCGCAACTCAGGCCGCGGGTCGGCTAACCGGACACTTTCCCGAGGTCGATAGTCAATGACCACCTAGGGCGGAGGGATATGCGGGACAAAGCTGCCGTTCAATACGGTATCACGGACGTCCGACATGCGGACGTCCGTGACGCATGTATTCTTGCGCGCTTCTGCCAAGATTTAGCTGAGACAACTTGCCTTCGGCCCAAACAGGACAGCCGGCATGGTTCCAGTACGACCGGCGTGTGGGCCCCGCCAAGTGTAATTTTGAGGCAATCACCGATCACACCTCACTAGGTATTTATGGACCCTTACTGTGTCTTTGGGCCAAAACCGACCTTTCGGCCGCAAAACGACCTCCTTGAGCCATTTCTGCTCGCCGCTGCCGTCTTCCACGAATGTGAGGGAATAATACCAGGTGACTGTCTTGAGGTCCGGACGCATTGCGTGACCGGCGCAGTCCATTCCAACGCACGCAAGATGCCGTGTTGCTTGATCGCCGCTGGATGTCGGGTACAGATAAATACCTTCGGAGCCCGAAAAAGCTGCAGCGCAATTTCCCTTGTACGGTCATTCGGGGGAAACTCGATAGATCAGTTTTATTCCGGTCGTATGCCACACCCGTTTTGGAGGTTAGGGGTTTGCGTTTCCGGCCCCTCAGAAGAGCTTTCACAGGTTCACATATGCGGATTCTTCGCGCACAGTGCGTGCGTCGCGCACCGCACAAATTGGAGGAATGTGGATGGTCGTTTCTTTGGGCAAAGGTCGCCACTCCTACAAACCGGTTACAGATTGGGCGAAGTTGCCGACGGACATAATGCTGGGCGACGTTGCTGGAATTGCCGTGGACAACAAAGACAGGGTTTACCTTTTCAACCGCGGCAGCAATCCCGTCGTGGTCCTGAACCAAAGAGGAGATGTGTTGTCGAAATGGGGCCAGGGGACCTTTGCGAACCCGCACGGGGCCTCGATCGGGCCCGACCAATGCATCTATCTGACCGATAATTTCGACCACACGGTGCGAAAGTTTACGCTGGATGGAAAGCTCCTTTTGCAAATTGGGACAGCCGGGGTGGGTTCTGGCTTTATGAGCGGCAAGCCCTTTTGCAAGTGCACGCATTCGGCAGTTTCACCGTCTGGCGATATCTTTGTGTCAGATGGATATCAAAACGCCTGTATCCACAAGTTTGACCCCAAGGGCAGATTGTTGAAAAGCTGGGGAACGCCGGGAACAGGACCTGGAGAGTTTAATCTTCCCCATAACATTTGCTGCGACGCCGATGGCTGGATCTACGTCGCGGACCGGGAAAATTCTCGGGTCCAGATATTTGATGAAAATGGCCGGTATGAGACACAGATCAACAACATGCACAGGCCCAGTGGATTGGCGATCACGCCCGGCTCTTGCCCAGACTGTATCGTTGGTGAGTTGGCCTCGTACCTGACGGTCAACCGAGAGTTCCCAAATCTTGGCCCGTTTGTCAGCGTTTTTGATCAACAGAGCAATTTGCTTTCACGGCTTGATGCACAGCAGGGACCGGGTCTGGGTCCGGGTCAATTTCTGTCGCCACACAGCATCGCCTATGACAGCACTGGTGATCTTTATATAGGCGATGTTGTGGACGCGGATTGGGCGCAGGTGATGGGCGATTCTGAGAAACCCGGTCAACCAAGAAGGTTTCAGAAATTCAAACGGGTTGAGAACGCGCAGAGTGAGAGCGAATTAACGCCATTGCAGAGGTGAGGGCGTAGCGCGCTTCAGCCTCTTGGATAGCATCAAATCTGGCGTTCTCGTTTCGGCAGACCGCGGTCTTAAAAAGCCCCTCGGCATTCCTGAGCTGCTTAAAGAACAGAATGCTTGTGTCGATATCTTGGTTTGAAAAATTCAGGATCGGCAACACGCCTTCAAACAGCGCGCGCGCCGCATTGTGATCCCCGCTTTCATAGTGCGTATATATCGCGACATAGACATTTTCCATGCCGGTCGGAATGAACGCGTTCACCCCACGCGCCATTGCGTCCATCAACTGTGTTACGGCCCAGCCACCGCAAACGTTCAGCGCATTATTCGTGGCTTGCAGAACTGCTGAATATTTGGGGCCAGCCTGCTGTGTTTCAATTTTCAACCAGGAGAATTTAGTAAGATTGTCGAAGAGATAAACGATATCGTCGAGGGGCAGGCCGCCGCCCACCCAATCGAGATCCTGAACCATAAGTATTTTGGGCGCGTGGCGGGACAGGTCCTGCAAAAAGGCCAGGCTCTCCCGGCGGTCAAAACCGGTGGGAATTTGCACACAAATTCCTGCCGCGCCGATAGATTTGGCTAATTTCGTCAACGCGAGGCTCGCATCCATATCTGGAGCAGTGACGCTGACGATGAATGGAATCCGCTGCGCGTTGGTCTCTGCCACAGTTTCTGCAAACCGGACCTTTTCTGCCTGGGTCAGTGTCGATTGCTCTCCGGCAACTGCAAGGCCCAGCATGCCGCCACAGCCTGCATTCACGGTGTGGTTGACCAGTTTGCGCAAGGAGTCATGATCAACGGCACCGTCCTTGTCAAAGGGCGTGTTGAGGCTGGGAACAATTCCTTTCATGACCTACCTCCTCAGCGCAATGCGCTGGTTTCGGTCAATGGACGTGACGCGGACAGGCAACCGTATCCGAGCCCGTTGTGCGCAGGCGGATTTGGTCCCGCAAAGCGTTCGTCCATGGGATCTGCGGCAGGTTGGAACCGGGTGTCGCAAGATAGCCGGATCAATCCAGCGCTCGAGTTGTTGTCAAAAGATCCGTGGACGGTGAACATGCCAAAGATCAGGCAATCACCCAGATTAAACTCCGCCGTTAGAAATTTGCTGGTTTTGCGTTGTGCCAGCGTAATTGGGCTTTCTTCGATATGCCCGGGGCGGGACGGTTCACGATCCACATCATGGCCGTCAAACTGTTGTCGAATGTCGGGCCATTTATGAGAGTCCTTCAAGATATACAGGGGTCCGTCGGTCAAACTGATGAGGCATAGCGGGCTCCAACAGGTGACGAGCCGCTTGGATCCGCGGTTCATATAAGGGTGATCGACATGCAGTGGGCTGGTACGCCCCGCGGTCATGGCACGCAACCAGGCAAAGGCAAAATGCTGGGCCGGTTCCTGAAAGAGTTGGCTCATGACGCGCATGATACGTGGCCCGTTGATGACTCTTCGCACGGCTTTGCCTTCGCTGACGGACCGCCAAAAAGTCCCTAGATCATCTGTAGTGGGATAGGTTTCTCGTCGCCGAGACGTGCCGGACGCCAGGCCGCATTTGACAGGGTCCTTAACCTCGCCAACTTCTGCAAGCCGATGCAGGACCTCTAGTCGTGCGGCGTCGACTTCGACCGGATCATGCACGCCACGCAAAAAAAGATAGCCGTTGTCACTTAATTGTTGCGCAATATCGCCATTCACGTCAGCGGAGCGTAATTCATCCAACGATGACTCAGGAACTACCGCGCCGTTCACAGTCAACGAATGTTTGGATGTCTGCATCATTGTGATCCTTCCGTTGATTGCGTCGATCCTGAGCCTAGCAGGGCATCCACTTCGGCAGCAGTCGGCAAAGTCTCATCGTGTATCGGACGACTCACTTTCAAGGATGCGGCGGCATTTGCCCAGTGGACCGCTTCATTTTCCGAACACCCATTGGACAGCGCCAATGCGAATGCGCCATGCCAGACGTCACCGGCACCAAGCGTATTCACCGCCGTTGTCGGATACGTCGGAATCTCGGTCAAACACCGCCCATCGTGGCACAATACCGGCAGAGGGCCTCGGGTTACTGCACACCAGTTTCCAAGCCGCTTTTGGGCCAATGTCAGGGCCGCTGCGTCGCTGCCACCGCAATAATCGGCCAGGCCCTGCTCAGAGAAAACAACATGGCTGGCGAGGGCGAGCACCTGTGCTGCGTGGGCAACCGGAGCCTCTGCGTCGACAACAGCCGGTTTGCCAATGCGGCGTGCGGCCTTCACGATCAGTGCTGCACCCTCGGACCACCGCGTGTCGACAAGTGCCGCATCAAACTGAAATTCAGGCGGCAGGGCGAAATCGCAAGGGATAAGCGCGGAATCGCGGTGGTTGATGACTGTCCGATCGCCATCGGGCGTTAACATATTCGCGGATCGAGACGTTGGAATCCTTGGAATCGTGCTAACAAACTGGTCGTCAATCCGGCGGTCCGCCATCTTCTTGCGCAGGAACGCGCCCGATGCGTCGTCGCCGATGGCACCTGCAAGGCTGGCATCACCACCAAGGCTGGCGATCGTCGAAGCCGCGTTCAGGGCTCCGCCACCGGTGGTCATGTGGGATCCGGTTGCCCGGTTCTTTGTGCCCTTCACCGGAAATTCTGCGACGTCGAACACCAGATCCGCAGCGATTAAACCTGCGCAAATAATCCTTGGCATTGCATGCAATTCCCCATCCGATGCAGCCTTTGGACGGTGACCGCATTCCTAACATGTTACGTTTACAATCAACCCGCAACCAATAGTATGATCTGCAGTAGCGGCAGCGAATCTGACGACAACGAATGGGTACGAACATCAAACATTTTGGAATCTCTGCAGCATTGCTGACCCCGTTTCATTCGGATGGCAGCCTGAACCTGTCGCTTTTTTGCGGGCATGCGAATTCGATGCTGCAAAGCGGCGCGAACGGCGTCACGCCTTTTGGCACCACGGGCGAAGGCGCCTCTATCGCCTTTAGTGAGAGATCGGGCGCAATTGCGGCCTTAATCGACAGCGGTATCCCAAGCAGCAAGATCACTCTTGGCTTATGCGGTTCCGCAATCGGGGATGTGGTGGCACAAGTCCAACAAGGCGTTGGGTTTGGTATAACGAATTTTCTGCTTTTGCCGCCGTTCTATTTTAAGGATTTGGACGATGTCGGTTTGTCCGAGTGGCACGTAAAGCTATTCGAAGCGGCTGATACGCAGGCCAAGTTTATCCTCTATCATATCCCGCAAGTGACACATGTTCCGTTGTCACTCAATCTCGTCAAACGTCTGCACACGGCCTTCCCCGACCGCATTTTGGCGATCAAGGACAGCGCCGGACAATGGGATAACACCAGCGCACTGTTGAAAAGCGGTGAAATACCGGTTCTGGTCGGAGATGAACGGCTATTGCACAAAGCAGCAGCGATGGGCGGTGCCGGATCAATTTGCGGACTGGCCAACCTGTACCCACAGCGCGTGCGCACTTTGTTCGACACACATGTCGAGGATACTGCGTTGTCCTCTGACGTGGATTTGATTGTGTCGGTTCCGGTTATTCCGGCGTTGAAACAAGCCATGATGGCCAAAACCGGAAACGCAAGCTGGGGCAATGTTCGCGCGCCGCTACAAGCGCTGACGGGCGAAGCCCACACGGCGATCGCGGCAAGGTTTCCCGAGCGCGAGACCACATAGAGACTGGCCCGCCCTTATTAGAGGGCAGCTTTCAACTGGTGCCTTGTGTCGCTTAAGTTCGACCACAATCACGTGGAGACGTGGCTGACTTCTTTATCCGGTGAGTAGATGTCGAGGATATTCCAATGCCGGTTGTTGGCGTTGGATTGTTAATCATCGCCATGGCGCATTAGCCGAGATAACCGAATATCCGTGGCAGCCAGAGCACGAGTTCAGGCACCAAGATCAGAACGAGGAGTGCCGCGATAAGTACCGCGAGGAAGGGCAAGACTTCGCGGATGATCTCGCCCAGCGGGATGCGGGTTACGGCGTTGATCACGAACAGAAGAATGCCGTAGGGTGGCGTGATCAGGCCGATCATACAGTTGACGACTGCGACGACGCCGAAGTGGACCAGATCGATTCCAAGCTCGCGGCAGGTCGGCAGGAACAGCGGGATGATCACCAGTATGATCGTTGTGGCGTCAAGTACGCAGCCCAGCAGCAGGATCAGCACATTGACCCCGAGCAGGAAAATGATCGGTTCGACGTCGAGCCCGACCAGCGCATCGGCCAACATTCCGGGGATGTTTTCTGAGGCGACGACAAAGTTGAGGATCAGCGCGCCGCCGATCACTAGCCCCACCGCCGCCGACGACCGGGCGCTCTCGACAAGGATGCGATAGAAGGCATGGATGCTGAGCGCGCGGTAGAACGCTGACGCCAGAATCAGCGCATAGAACGCAGCGACGGCGGCCGCTTCGGTCGGCGTGGTGACGCCGCCGTAGATACCGTAGAGCAAGATCCCGGGCATCAGCAGCGCCGGGAAGGCATTGACCGTCAATGCCGGCAATTCGCGAAGTGGTACGGGTTCCTCAGTCAGGAACCCACGCTGGAGCGAGATGAAATAATTCATCCCCATCAGAACGGCCCCCATAAACAACCCCGGCACGATGCCGCCCAGAA
Organism: Boseongicola sp.; assembly: GCF_057460485.1. Taxonomy (NCBI): domain Bacteria; kingdom Pseudomonadati; phylum Pseudomonadota; class Alphaproteobacteria; order Rhodobacterales; family Paracoccaceae; genus Boseongicola; species Boseongicola sp. The sequence continues at coordinate 16,968 of NZ_JBVCWP010000006.1, read as the reverse complement.
ACAGAAAGCCGATCGAAGTGTTCGAGACGAGCGCGTAAAGCACCATCGGGATTGAGGGCGGTATGATTGGGCCGATGGTTGCCGAGGCTGCGGTGATCGCGGCGGCGTATCCCCGGGTGTAGTGGCCCGATTTGGTCATCATCTCGATGATGATTTTGCCGATACCAGCAGCGTCCGCGATAGCAGAGCCGGACATGCCAGAAAAGATCAGCGATGCCACCACGTTGACGTGCCCCAGCCCGCCCTTGAATCGGCCGACAAGACCGACGCAGAACCCCAGCAGCCGGTCCGATATCGTGCCGGCGTTCATGATGTTCGCGGCGACAATGAACAGCGGTACGGCAAGCAGAATAAAGCTGTTATAAAGCCCATCCATCAGTACCTTGCCCGCGATACCTACGCCGGCGCCGCTTGCGGTTAGATACACGAACGAGGCGAGCAGGATCGCATAGGCAATCGGTGTGCCGATCCCAGCCATTATGAACAGCGTGAACAGGCAAAGCCCGAATTCAAGTGTCATTTCTCGAAATCCTCGGGCCGTCGTCAGACGATGCGGCAAGTTCGTCGTAATGGTGCAGATCGGCATCTGCGCCATTGCGGATGATATCCCAGGTGCGCCAAGCATAGCGCAGCGCCACGACCAACAGGAATGCGAAGTAGATCGAATAAACGTGGCGCACCCGAATCCAGTCGCCGAAGACGTTTGACAGGGTCGGTGTCTTCTTCAGGCGCAGTATATGGAACTTGTCCCAGGTCGGCTCTAGCGACAACAACAACCCGACGCAGATAGCAACGGATGCGATAATAGCGAACCACTTGCGCAGCCGTGGGTTCACGCTGGTGTAGACGATATCGAAAATCACATGGTCGCGTTGGCGCACGATAAAGGAATTGCCCCAGAAAACGATCCACACCCACATCAATAGGCAGAATTCCAGCGTCCAGCCATGGCGGTTGGGGTCAAGGAACGGCACAGCCTCGGCGATCCATTCGGCGCGCGCGGTGTAGCGCACGGTGACCTGCAGGATGAATGTCGCAAACATGGCGGCCATCATCATGGCCGCCACGAATTCTGTTCCACGGGTTATTCCGTTAAATATCGGTTTCACCGGATCCCGCGCGCTGTCGTTCTCAGATCAGTTTCCGAGCGCATTGATTTTGTCCAGCACGCCTTCGGGCCAATCAGCCGAAGCGTCGGTGGTCAGGTACATCGACTGAACATGGCTGCGGAAGGCGGCCATGTCTGGCTCGTAGATTTCCAGACCTTTTTCCGTCAGAAAGGCCCCTAGTTCGGCCTCTTTTTGAAGCTGGATCTGACGCCCGCTTTCGGCAGCAGCATCAGCCGCGGCCTGAACAATGGCCTGCTGATCGGCGGACAGACCGTCCCAGACAGCTTTCGAAAAGGCAACATAGTTTAAGTCAACCAGATGCGCTGTCAGGACGATCTGGTTGGTGACTTCGTAGAACTTGGCGTCAACCACAGTCGGAAGCGGGTTGTCCTGACCATCTACTGAGCCAGTCGAAAGCGCTGTATAGACTTCCGTGAAGGCCATCGGAGTCGGGTTGGCACCCAGCGCTTTACCCAGGAACTGCCATGCATCGGTGCCCGGCATCCGCAGGTTCACGCCAGCCAGATCCGCAGGTGTCATCACAGTCAGCTCTTCTTTGGTCTGACGCAGGTTTACGTGGCGCTGGCCGAGATACATCACGCTCAGCAGTTTGACGCCAAGCTCGTCTTCGACCGTCTGCTTAAATGGCTCCATAAGCGCATCGTTGAAGACCGCAACTTGATGCGCGGCGTCCTGGTGGACATAGCCGGTAGCGAAAATCGAGAATTCAGGGAAGAATTGCGCTAGTTCCTGCGCCGAGGTGATCGACATTTCCAGGTCACCAGAAGCAATGGCTTCCAGCTCGGAGTTCTGCGCGATCAATGAGCCATTGTAGTGCGGCTCATAGGTAGCAAATTCGGCGACGGCAGGGGCGAACACCTCTTCTAGGGCGATAGAGCGCTGGTCGGTGGCCGAGGCCGGGGTCGACATGCGTAGGGTCAGCAAATGGCTGTCGGCAAATGCCGGGGCACCAAGGCCCACCGCAAGGCCGAGTGCGGTCAGCGATGCAAAAGCGACGCGGCGATTCAATTTTTTGATCATTGTATTCCTCCTTTGTTTAGGACGTTTATAACGCGATAATTTCAGTTAAGGTGAATTTTTTCGTTTAACAAAATAATTTGTTAAACGTCAGATATTTTAGATGGTTCGCGGACCTACCAATTCATCCGCGCTGGTCATCTCGGACTGCTTGTTTCGACCGGGGATCATTTCTGAGTTGCCCGTGCTTGCAGAGGTCGCAATCGCCTCGACCACTTCTGACGACTGCATTCCCACGACACCCGAGACCAGCGGCGCATCGTGCCAACGGATAACTCGTCATGATGGACAGGCCGTTGCATGTGCCGCCGCCGCCCCGCACTGCCTGATAGATAAGGTCCCGTTGCGGAAAGACCAGAAAGCCCAACAGCACCTCGCCGTTTTTGACATAGGCCAGTGAAGTACCCCGGGGCGGAAGTCCCGCCTTGAAATTCGAGGCTCTGTCGATGGGGTCCGCCACCGAAAGCGATGTCGCAGCCACCCCCCGGTTTGGTGCTTTGCGCGGCGACACAGCAGGATTCCGCGCTGCGTGCGCTCACAGCAAAAATTCTGCGCTTGTGCATTGGGCTCTGAGCAGCCATCCGCCGCGCCCTTCATCAATGTCCGCTCTGCCGAGAGGCTGTGTTAAAACTCGGGATTCTTCATGATTTCGCGCCGCTCGTTTTCGGGATTGCTAAATTGATGGTTCAGCTCGACTGGAGAGCGCCTGAATCTGGCAATTTTTGGCATTTGTAAAAGCCCTTGATAGCTTTCGCACGGCCTCCGGACAAACCGGACTTGTGCAGGTGCAACGAATGCACGTGCAGAAATCTCCGAAACTTGTTCGCGGATGCGGAAAAAGATGCTTTGCAACGCAAGAAGATGCCTGAGTCCGGCCATTCAACCAGGTGATCCCGACAGATATCAAGCTACAATTTTGCTGAGACTGACACCAAAAGGCAGGACGGGGAGCACCGTACGGCTTTGGAAAGGTAGCATCTGATTTCAGCGCATAGCGACAATGGTGACGCGTGCATATTCTACATTTCAATTCTGGCCGCTTTGACCCGGACCGACCGTTTAGCAAGAAATCTTGGATACGTTGCCCACGCCCAGCAATGTTGCCTTATCCAATAGGTCTCAATCGAGGTCTGCCCCAGAAGTTCTATGCGGTCTTCTTGACCGCCGCTCATGCAATCAAAAGTGTAGGGCTTCAATAGTTACCCACATTGCTTCGTGGCGCGATGTACTGGAAACTTGATGGTCGATCCATGAACCAGCTTCTTTGCGTAACCGGCGGGCGTGCGACAGATACTCATATGTTGTCGAGCCGCAAAAACACCATTTGACCTCAATTGGCACTCGCCAGCCCCTAGGGGAAAGTTATGCCTGTAGACTAGACATTGGCTCATCAACACGCTGGCGTCGGGCTCTGAAAAGGTTGGGCGGTTCACCGTATGTTTTTCTGAACCAGCGACTGAAATGAGCTCCGTCTGAAAATCCGCATTCCAGCGAAATTTGCGTGATCGTTCGCGTGGTGTTGATCAACAACCAATGGCCGTGCGTCAGACGCATGCTTCGGCAGATCGCTGAGGGAGGCTCGTGGGCATGTTTTTTGAAAGCTCTGTTGAGTTCACGTTCAGACGTGTTCAATCGCTCAGCCAGACCTGCGACGCTGTAGGGGTTCGAAAAGTTCCTTTCCATCAGGGTGACCGCTTGTTCAACCCGCCAGTTCCCGCAGGATGTAAGATACCCAAACGGCCGCTGCGGCATGTGATGCGACGTTCGTTGGCGATCAACCAGCAAGGATGTCAGGGCTTTGATGGCGCGAGCCTTGCCGCAATGATTTTCGATCAGGTTAAAGGCGAGATCAATCGCCGAGGTGCCACCGGGGCAAGTAATTATCCCGTTGTCATCGAGATAGATCAGATCTGACTGTGTCCGGGTATCAGGAAAGAGGCGCTGAAACTGGGCGCGATGTTCAACGTGAATAACGCAACTTTTGCCACGCAACAGACCTGCACGCCCGAGGATGAAACTCCCTGTACACAGGCTAATGATCTTGGTGCCGTTTGCATGCGCAGCGCGCAGATAGTCAAACGTTTCATCAGGCAAATCCAGGCTCCATGGCAACTGGCCGCCGACCACAATCAGATAATCCACGTCCGTGGCCTCGCTAAAGGATGCGTTGGGCGTGATGGATATACCGCAACTGGCTTCGATTGGCTCCAGATTTGGCGCGGCGACGGCCCACTGGCAATAGATCTGCCTGCCAAAATCGGCCTCGTCTGCGGCGTGGCGAAGGCAGTCAATGAAGCCCGCAAACGACACAAGGGTGAAGCGGGGCGCCAGAATAAATGAAACGCGCAGATCAGGTTCTATCGTCGGCGCGGGCGGCGGTGGTGGGAAGATGTTTTGCATGTTGGTCACATCACGCGCTTTCAATGAGTCTGATATGTTCTTTTGAATGTCTGATACATACAAGACAATAGCGCGATTCAGAGTCAACCTTGCGAGGTAACAAAAAGATCGCGCCGGATGGCCCGACAAATGACAGAGGAGATTTGCATCAATGAAAATACAACAAATTGGAAAGCCATTTCTGAGCTTGGCGCTGGCTTTATCGCTTTCGACAGCCGCCTTTGCTGAAGACATCAAACTCAGCATCGCGGGCACTTGGCCAGCAAAGCACTTTGGCACTGAGATCATGGAGAACATGGTCAAGGAAATAGAGGCCGCCGATGTCGGGCTGACGGCCAAGTATTTCCCTGCATCGCAATTGGGGTCCGGCGAGGAACTGATTGAAGATGCCATTCGCGGCAACGTCGATATGGTGCAGGCTTTTGTCTACGCCCAGACAGACCCGCGCCTAGAGGTCCTGAACCTGCCTGCAATGGTGACCACGTTTGATGAACTCAAAGCCGTCTATGGCAATCCCGAATCAAAGCTCAATACAATCCTTTCAGGGATCATGGCCGATCACGGGCTGGTTTCCCTCGGTCTTGTTGGTGAAGGCCTAATCGGCATTGTTGCAAGTGAAAAGCCGACCGATCATGCCGGGTTTGGCGACAAGGGCGTGAATATCCGTGTCTGGAGTTCGGATATTGCTAAGAAAACTGTCGAAAGCATTGGATACCGGTCAACGACGATGAATTGGGCCGAGGTGCTTCCGGCGCTGCAATCCGGTGTGATTGACGGCGCGATCTGTTGCACCCCGGAATGGGCCTACACGACCTTTGCGGTTGCCGATATCGGGAAATATTACATCCCGGTAAATACGTTTATCGAAGCGTCGTCGCTCTATGCCAGTCAGAAGACCTGGGACAAGATGAACGACGAACAGCGCGGCGTTGTTAAGGCGGCTGCCGAAAAAGCTGCTAGCTCCGCAATCGATAAAGCCTGGGAGCGCAGTCAGGGTTTCATGGATCAGATGGTCGAATCCGGTTACGAGATTCTGGATTATACACCCGAAGAACGGGCCGCAATGGTCGCCCATATCAAGGAAAATGTATGGCCGGAATTGGCTGGTATCATCGGCCAGGATATCATGGATGAACTAATTGCCGAGTAAGCTGCTCATCCCGCTAAAATGATACGATTGGGGAATGCTCTGACGAACGAGTGGGCATTCCCCTTTATCTGGGGGCCAGAAATCCAATGATCTTGTTTGAAGACGCCCTTCCGCCTGGGCTGCGCGGCCTTGTCCGGCTGATGATCCGGATAAAGACAGTTTTGGTCGTCGTATCGCTGCCCCTTCTACCGATCACATTCTTTGGCGTTGTGTTCTTCAGATATATTCTGGAACGCGATCTGTTTGCCTATGAAGAGTGGCTGCTGCCGATTTGTTTCTGGATTTATTTCCTGGGCAGTGCGCTTGGCACTTACCATGACAAACAGATCAACGCAGATCTTTTGGATGCCATCACCGAGAACCACACTGTTTTGTGGCTCCGCAAAATCGCGATCACTGTCATTGAACTCGGCATCACGCTGGTCGTGCTATATTGGGCGTATCTGATGCTGGCGAACGAGATCGCAGACTATCCACGCTGGAAGACAACGATCGCCCTTAAAATCCCCTTTTTCATTCCCCGAGTGGCTATCTTTGTGGGATTCTTTTTCATGGCCTTCTACAGCGCCTTGGCCATCTATCTGATGTTGAAGGTCGGGCCGGACCGATATGCAGAGACCCGCGACGCGACGAAACAAGTAAACATCGACGCGGGGAATACATGACATGGTAATCGCAATTGCAATCCTACTGATCTGCGTCCTGCTGGCAATTGGTGTGTCCGTACCTTTGGCCTTTGGCGGGGTTCTGATCCTGCTGGCCTACACAGCGGGCTATGATGTTTCTGGGTTTCTCGCCACCGGGCACTGGAAGATGAATTCGGTGATCCTTTTGGCCATTCCGCTGTTCATTATGGCCGGTGACATCATGCAGCGTGGCAAGATCGCCAATCCAATTGTCGAGATTGCAGAGCTTATGTTCGGTCATCTCAGAGGAGGCTTAAGTGCTGCCGCCGTCGTCGCCAGCGCCATGTTTGGTGCAATTTCCGGCAGTGGTGCTGCGACACTTACCTGCATTGGCGGGATAATTATGCCGCATCTGCGCAAGGCAAAGTATCCCGATGGTTTTTCCGCCGCCCTCGTCATCAGCGCCAGCCCACTTGGCCTGCTGATACCCCCCAGCGGCGCGCAGTTGCTCTATGCGTGGGTGGGCCAGTTGTCAGTGCTCAAGTGTTTCCTGGCAACGGTTGTTCCCGGCCTGATCCTGACTGTGATGCTGATCATCGTAAATTTCGTGGTCCTGCGTAAAAACACCAGCATTCAGATCAGTGAGATCCCACAGCGGTTTTTCTTTCAGCTTAGCAAAAAAACCTGGACGGCACTGCCTGCGCTATTCATGCCCTTTATCATTTTGGGTGGGATCTATGGCGGCATCATGACGCCGACTGAGGCCGCTGGCGTTGCTGTGATCTATGCCATCCCGATCGGGTTCTTCTTTTACCGCGGCCTTACGCTACACACGTTCTACGAAAGCCTGAAGGATTCGGCGACCACCATTGGCGTGGTTATGGTGATGATCTTCATGGTGTTGATCACCAGCAGGTTCCTGATTTTTGAAGACATACCAGGTCTCGCCGAAGACTTGATCTATTCGATTTCGGACAACCCGATTGTTGTTATCCTTATGATCAATCTGGTCATGCTTTTGATCGGCATGCTGATGGACGATATCAGCGGCATCATTCTGAGTGCATCGCTGCTGCTGCCCATTGCTGAGAACGCAGGCATGGACCCGATTCATTTTGCAGCTGTCCTGGGGGTCAATCTGGGGATGGGGAATATCACGCCGCCCACGGCCCCGCTGCTCTATCTCGGGGCGCAGGTCACCAATGTACCGGTGCGCGACCTCATCGGACCGACGATGATTTTCATTATATTCGCCTGGTTACCGACACTTCTTCTGACCACCTTCATCCCTGAGATCGCGCTCTTCTTGCCTGACTTGCTGCTTGGCAATTAACACTTTTGGAAACGAACATTGAAAATCACACGGATCACGACCACGCCTTTGCTGGTGCCTTACAAGAAACCTTATCATTGGGCCAAAGGGATTATTCGGGGTGCGGGTGTGGTGCTGGTAGAGGTTCACACTGACGATGGGCTTGTAGGCATTGGCGAATGCGTCGCAACTCCGTCAGCACCGGCGATTGAGGCCTATCTGAACGTTGCCGGGGATATATGTATCGGCCGCAGCCCGTTTGAGAACACGCGCCTAATGGGCGAATGTTATCATGCCCTTTTTCAGGCACTCGGCACCTGTAGTGCACCGCGCTATTCGGGCCAGGTTTTGGCGGGTCTGGAGATGGCGCTTTGGGATGTGATGGGCAAGGCCACTGGGCGCGCGGTGCACGAGCTTCTTGGCGGGGCGGTGCGCGACGAGATCCACTATTTCGGCTTCCCTCAGGGCGCCACAGCCCAAGAGGTCGCCGATGAGGCGCGCGAGATGGCAGCCGCGGGCTGTGATGTGATTTATTTCAAGGTAGGGCGCGGCGATGCATTGGATCTGGAGATTGCGCGACTGGTGCGCGCAGCGGTCGGCCCCGACAAACGCCTGCGCATGGATCCGAACGAAAGCTGGTCCCCGGTGCGGGCCGCACGGATGCTGCGCAAAATGTCCGAGTTCGATATCGATATGGTGGAACAGCCAACTAACGCGGAATCAATCGCGGCCCTTGCGCAGGTCCGCGACCGCAGCCCGATTGCAATTGCTGCCGATCAACTGGTTTTCACCCCGCAGGATGCCTATGATGTTTGCCGCGAAAAGGCGGCTGACATGATTACACTTGGCCTGCATGAAACCGGCGGCATCGCACGGTTTCGCAAAGTGGCCCATATCGCAGAAGCTGCTGGCATAGATATTTGCCTTCACGGTCTTTACGAGACCGGAATAACAACAACGGCGGCCAACCAAGTGGGCGCAACCCTGCCCAATCTGGATGACGGCAATCAATATATGAACCACTTGCTGGAATGGGACATCGTGAAATCTCCTGACCTGCGGTTGCAAGAGGGACGTCTGCCCATTCTGCGGGGACCGGGTCTGGGGATCGAACTGGATGCAGATGCCTTGGCCCGCGCCGCCGAAGGACATATCAAAGAGGTTGAGAAAAATGGGTGAATTGGCTGCGCTTAAGACCGCCGTTATCGAGAGTTTCGGCACGCCGTGCCCTGTGATTGATCTGGATGTGGTCGAGCGCAATATCGCCCGCGCCCAGCAGCTGTGTGACGCGGCAGGGGTTGCCAATCGCCCGCATATCAAGACCCATAAATCACCCATTCTGGCAAAGATGCAGATCGCGGCAGGCGCGCAGGGGATCACCTGCCAAAAACTGGGTGAGGCCGAGGTGATGGCGAATGCCGGCATCACGGATATTGTGATCGCAACCAACCTGTTGGGGGCTGCACGCTCTGGTAGGCTAGCGGCATTGCAGCGGCGTGTCGCCCTGAAGGTTTGCGCCGATAATCCAGTTTCGCTTAGCGCCTATTCTGAGGCCGCGCAACGGGCTGAACGCCCATTGGATGTAATGATCGAATGCGACACCGGGCAAAAACGTGCCGGTGTTGAGACACCGCGCGAAGCGCTTGCGCTGGCCCAAATCATCCGTGATAACCCATGGCTGAACTTTGCAGGGCTGTTGTTTTATCCAGCACTTGATAGCTGGCCGCAGACACAGGTGTTTCTGGATGAGATGACCGCCGGACTTGCGTCTCTGAGCCTCAAACACAAGATTATCTCCACCGGTGGAACCCCCAATTTCGCCAATATCGGAAAGCTGAAAGGCGCTACCGAACATCGCGCAGGCACCTGCATTTTCAACGATCGCATGATGATTGAAGCGAAGTTTGCAACCCTGGGCGATTGCGCGCTTCAGGTGTTTACCAGCGTTGTCAGTCGCGGCGGCGAAGAGAGGGGCATTCTGGACGCAGGCTCCAAGACTTTGACGTCCGACACCGGCGGTCTGGAAGGCTTCGGTTTGATCATGGAGCATCCTGAGGCGCGCATCCACAAATTCGCAGAAGAGCATGGATTTCTCGACCTTTCGAGATGCAACAACAAGCCGGTGGTTGGCGATATCGTGCGTGTGATCCCAAATCACGTCTGCGTTGCCGTGAACATGGTGGATCAGTTGGTGGCGGTTCGTGGCGGCGAGATCGCTGAAGTGATCCCGGTCGCCGCACGTGGCATGCTGGTTTGATCTGAACAGAGGTATCGAATGATGAACGGTCAAATGTCCGCACAGCTGGATTTCACCGGCAGGGTGGCGCTGGTGACCGGCGGGGCGAGTGGGATTGGCCGTGCGGTGGCCACACAACTGATCGGGCTGGGGGCCAGAGTTGCCATCGCTGATCGCAACACCGAAGGGGCCGAGGCGGTTGTAAAAGATTTGGGCGCGGATCGCGCCACAGCGCTGACGCTTGATGCCGCCAACCCGGAAAGTGCCAATGCGATAGCTGATGCGGTCATGGACCGGTTTGGGCGGCTGGATATTCTGGTGCATAGTGCGGGCGTCGGGATTGAACGCAGTTTTCTTGAAACCACACCCGAAGAATGGCAACGCCTGATCGACATTGATCTGTCAGGCACGTTCTATTGCGCTCAGGCGGCGGCGAAAAAGATGGTTCCGCAAGGCTACGGGCGCATTGTGACGCTGTCGTCCACCGCCGGGCTGCGCGGCGGCACCGGGCGGGCAGCTTATGGCGCGGCCAAGGCGGGCGTCGTTGGGCTGACCAAAGTGATGGCGGTTGAACTGGCCCGACATGGCATTACAGCCAATGCGCTGGCCCCGGGTGCAATTGAAACCGAATTGGTGGCGAAAATGCATTCCGACGAAACGCGCCGCGTTTACCGGGCCGGAATTCCAATGGACAGATACGGCAGCCCGGATGAAACAGCGTTCACAGCTGTATTTCTGGCAAGTGAGCAGGCAGGCTATGTCACTGGCCATGTGCTCGGCGTTGACGGGGGCTTTTTGGCAGCCGGGGTTATGCACCGCGACAAAAGTTGAGAGCGCGGCTATGCGGATCAAACGACTCCCCCTCGACGACAAAACCAATGGCTGGAGCGCAATCCTTGCACCCCGTACCCCAAAGCCTGCGCTGGTTGGTGACCTGACGGCTGATTGGGTCGTTCTTGGTGCTGGCTTTGCAGGTCTTGCTGCGGCCCGGCGTCTGGCAAAGAACTGCCCGGATCAACACATCGCTGTAATCGAGGCTGGCGCCGCTGGAGAGAACGCGTCCGGGCGTAATTCCGGATTTGCGGTTGATCTGCCACACAACGTGGGGGCGTCACTTGATGAACTGGACGGGTCACATCGGTTCATGCGTTTGGCCAAAATGGCGGTTGGTGATCTTGATGAAGCCATAAAAATAAACGATATCGATTGCGATTGGTCCCGTGATGGCAAGTATCATGCCGCCGTGTCGCCGCGCGGCTTGAAGCAGGTATTGGTACCCTTCGCCAAAGAACTGGAGGCACTCGGCGAGCCCTTTGAATGGGTTGAAAAGCCCGATATTGCCCAAGTAATCGGCTCTGAGCATTTCACAGCAGCAATCTACACACCGGGCGGGGCGCTGCTCAATCCATCGGCATTGACGCGGGGGCTGGCAGACACGCTGCCATGCAATGTGACGCTGTATGAAAATTCGCCGGTCCAAGAAGCCACCTTCGAAAATGGAGTTCATTTCAAGACGGCGCTTGGGTCTCTGCGCAGCGCGAAACTGATCATGGCAACCAACGGGTTTTCACAGAAATTTGGCTACTACCGCAACCGGTTGCTTCACCTGGTTGCCCATTGCAGCATGACGCGCAAATTGACAGAGGATGAACAGAAGACATACGGCGTTGAAAAGCCGTGGGGCATGACCCCGGCCAATGCCTTTGTCGGCATCACCATGCGTTACACCAATGATCACCGGATCATCATTCGCCATGGTCTGAATTATTGTCCGAACCAACGCGTCTCGGCCTCTGAAATCGCCGCTGTAAAGCGCCGCCACAAGGCGTTGTTTGATCAACGGTTTCCCATGCTGCCCGATGTGGACATGGAGCATACATGGAGCGGTTTTGTTTGCCTGTCGAAAAACAGCGCTCCGGGTTTCGGGCAACTGGCTCCGAATGTGTGGTCCGCTGTATGTCAGAACGCAATGGGTGTGGCAAAAGGCACATTTAGCGGAATTCTTGCCGCTGACCTTGCCTGTGGTGTCGACAATCCTTTGATCGCCGACATCCAGAGCCTTGGTCAGCCAAGTCTCTTGCCTCCTAGACCGTTTCTCGACGTTGGCGCACGTGGGCGACTAGCGTGCGAACGTTGGCTCAATCGACACGAAGCCTGAAAGTATGTTTGCGAGGTAACGTTGTCCCTCAAATAAATGGGAATTCCGACCAGATAATGACGGCGAAACCCGATGCTTTCAGTTCTCAATCAGGCAGAGGCCTCGATCGTTCAATTTCCGCTTGGCAGCAATATTTTGATATCGGCTGGGCCAATGCCTTTTGCCTGATCGCCAATTTACCAAAGACCAAATAGATCACCGGCATTCGGGTGCAGCCTGGATGTCATCTCGCCGCGACACGCTCGAACCTGACATTTGCATGCCTACAGCAAAAGTTTGGAAAGTCCGCGTCGTGTGAATCCATCGTTTCAAATTTGCTACTCTACTGCCGAAATGGCCGTATTCCTCTCTGCGTTGTAGTAGCGATTTCGCGGTGACGCCGCAGGTTTTTGCACTGCGAGCGCACGCAGCAAGATTTTGACACTTCTGCTATGCGCCTATTTTGTTGAAAAACTCCAAAATCTGAAAGGCGTATCGAGGCCGCAAAAGGATTGTTTGCTCAGGGAAGCGGTCCCGTATTGGTTCTTTCACCTTTCTGTATGGCCGACACGTCAAGATTGGGACCTGGACCTTCGTAAACTTTGGCGCCACGTTTCTTGATGCAAAGATGATCACACTCGGGGATTTTGTTGCGGTTGGGCCCAACGTCCAGTTTATTACTGACACCCACCCGTTGCGCCCAGAGGACCGGTATAAGCCGCCAAAGGAGGGCGACACGCTGCCGTTCAGGGTTGTTAATTATGCGTTGTCCATCACAGTCGGCAATTATGCGTGGATCGGCGCAGGAGCAATAATTCTACCCGGAGCGAGAATTGGAGATGGCGCTGTTGTCGCCGCGGGATCGGTCGTCACAAAGGATGTTGCTCCGCGGATGATCGTGGCGGGAAATCCGGCGCGTGAAGTTCGTTCGGTGGACGACCAAGGTTTCCGGCAGTAGCGACCTATGCTGCGGCACAACCAAACTTCCGTACAGGGCTCGAACCTGCCGTTAGCTGCAGATTGAACGAAGGTCCGGTATTGGGCGGGAATCCTCAGGCAATTCCGCGATTTACTGGAAGCAAACCATCGTCGGCATCTGCACATCGCGCAGGAATCACTTCTTTGTACGCAAAACCTGGTCTGGCTGGGCTCTTGAGCGAGCTGAAATGCAGTGTAACCTAAGGCATCACTTTCAGGGAGGATGGGTGCGATGGCCGGAAATGGCAAACACGAAAACGAAGGTATTTGGGATTCAGCCGCGCCGGGCTGGGCAAGATGGGAAGCCGAATTGATGGGCGCGGCGACCGAGGCGACTGAACAAATGCTGGATGCGGCCAACATAAAGCCGGGCATGCGAGTGTTGGACCTTGCCTGTGGTGCAGGCAGCCAAACGATTCAAGCCGCCCGCCGTGTCGGGCCGTCTGGCCGGGTTTTTGCAAACGACATCGCGTCCAAAATGCTAACTTTCGTGGCCTCCAATGTCGCCGCCGCGGGGCTGACCAATGTGGAAACGCTGCACGGCCCAGCCGAAGGCCTATCCGAAAGCGGACTGCGCGTTGATGCGGCAACCTGCCGGCTCGGCCTGATGCTGTTCCAGTCGCCTCAAAACGCGCTCGCGGCCGTGCGAAGCGTCTTAGCGGAAAACGGGCGCTTCGCAGTGCTTGTGGTTGCCTCGCCGCAAGACAACCTCCTGTTTTCAAAAACTATGATGATCGCACTAAAGCATGCCGGGAAGACACCGCCGCCGCCGGGCTCACCTGGGCTGTTTGCATTGTCAGATCCTGCGAGACTGGAGAACTTGTTTCGAGCGGCCGGGTATATCGACACCAGGATCGAGCAGGTCACCGCACGATTGTCCATCGCTTCGGTCGGCGACGCGCTAACTATGATGAAGGAAGCATTTGGTGCCTATCGCGCCGTGCTGGCCGATCTGGACGACGAAAAACGCGATGTGGCCTGGAGCGAAATTGGCGACTGCATCGAACAATTTTCGGACCAAGGCAGCGTCGGTGCGGATATGACCTTCCGGCTGGCTTCCGGGGCAAACTCGCCAACCTGATGATCCAGATTAGTCGACCGGCAAAGCGACGCTCACTATCGACTCCGAACAGTGTTGTTTTCGCCGCATGGCGAAGTCCTCTATGGGCTCGGAGCCGTCATCCGCTGCACCCACAACCAAGGTCTGCTGTGCCGGACAAACCTGCCACTCAGCAGGGAACGGCCCCCGCCTCAGGACGGTACCATTTTGCAGTCAAACAGGAAGCGAATTCAATGACATCAGCAGGCGGATCAGTGCGTGTTGACTGGAGACGCCGGTCTTTTCGTAAATCCGCGACAGATGGGTCCGAGCGGTATTGATGCTGATCCCGAGAGAAGCCGCGACTTCGGTTAGGCAGCGCCCGCTTGCTATTTCGGCGACGAGGCGACCTTGGCCTTGTGACAGCGAGAATACTTCCTGTGCGGCTTTGATCTTTCCCTTTATCAATTCGTTATCATTGAACGTTACATTTACCGATCCATCCCGCGCGAACACAGTGCAGTGCATGGTCCCCCCATCTTCGGCGTCACCGAGGATGCAAGGGAAATGGAAGGTATTGCCTGGCTGCTTGTTGTAGGACGAGTCAAAGATGTGACGGAGCTTCGCTGCTCGCGCAATCGCTCGGGTAAGTGCCTTATTGAAATGGCTGTCTGTCGAGTGCAAACGCCCCTGCGTAATCGTGAGCCCCTCGAAATCGCTCAGCGCCGCAAGCGTCTCGGAGGTTGCCCAGATGACGCGCGCATTCTCGTCGACCTGTATCACGGGGCGCGCTTGAATTCTTAGGCGGAGCATGGCGAACCCTAGATACACAATCCGCCAGCGACCAGAATGACGCTCGAGGATACGCACCTGTTCAGAGTCATGTAATGGGTAGGGATCGTTGGGAAGAGCGTGACATCTTGAGTTAAAAACCGCCCATGCAAGATCGCCATTGACCGAAACCTCAATTTCATTGTGTCCCAGATCTTTGTCTTCCGGTTCCGGATTGTCGGCCATAATTTTCTGCATCGCCGCAGCGACCTCATCCCAACCCTTGTGGATAAGAACGCCTCGGTCGGCACCATAGGAGACTTCGCGGGTGCGCGGGCCGTGCACAAAGCATGCGGACCAGCGTTCAAAATCTCGGGCCATAAACGCGGCCGTCTCCTCGTCAATGACGTCGTGTATCTCAGCGATGTCTCGCTCTTGGCCAAGCGCTTGTAGGTTCATGATCTAGCCCCCCTGGCTAGAAGCTATCCCAAAGCCCTGTGTGGGGCCAAGCTCGGCGGCGCGCGGACTTGCCGCCGCGGTTGTGTCCGGGTCGATGGTCGCGACATTGGACACCTTTGCTTGAAGGGGCAGCATGACCCACCAGAACCGCGCCTGAAGAAGAAGCGCGGCGACAGACAGAGCCGCAACTTGTCCCCACCAGATGCCTGTGCCGCCCAATTCGACTTTGAAGGCGAGAAAATACGAGGCCGGGACCCCTACTACCCAGTAGCTTATCACCGCAAGTATCATGGGAATCCTTGTATCCTGCAGGCCACGAAGGAGACTGAGGCCCATCAATTGGCTGGCGTCGGCAAACTGAAATGCAGCAGCCACAAGCAGAAACATGGTTGCGACCGCGATGACCTGATCGCGGGCGGGTTCCGCTGCGTCCACGAAAAGAGAGATCAGAGGGTCAGGATAAACAACGAGAACGAATACCGTTAAGCCGACCCATATGTAAGCGATAATCATTGCGGCAATGGCACCGTCGCGCATTCCTTCGGCATCATTATTACCCAATGCTTTGCCGACCCGAACGGTCGCAGCTTGACTGACGCCGAGATGGATCATGAACGTCGTTGCTGAGATCAGCTGAGCGATGGCGTGGGCAGACAGCGACAATGTGCCCACCAGGCCCATCATCAAGGTGCCAACGCTGAACATGCCCATTTCGGCAAGCGATGTGAGCCCGATAGGAAGCCCCAACGAAAATACCCTCCGGCTCGTCGGTACATCGAATTCGCGCAGGCCAGAGATGATGCGATGACTACGGAACTTGCGTGATGCGTAGACGACCAGAAACGGGATCGAGATAGAGTGCGTGATTACCGAAGCGATTGCTGCACCTTCGACACCGAGCTCGGGTGCGCCGAGGTTCCCAAAAATGAGAACCCAGTTCAGGCCGGCGTTCACGAAGGCCATGAGAAGCGTAGTCCAGAAGATGACCTGCGTCGTCTCCATGGCAGAAAGATAGGTCCGCAACACCATCACAATGAGCGCGGGAAACATGCCCCAAGCAGCAATCCGCAAATAGACCTGCGCCAAGTCAGCGTTGCCCGGTTCTTGGCCTAGGGTGCGGAAGAGGTCGCCGGAAAAAAGCATCAAAGGGAGAGTGAGCGCAGCAAACCCAATTGAAAGCCAGAAGGAGGAGACCGTTGCGCGCCGAACGCCTATCTCGGCTCCGGCAGCATTCGCCTCGGCAGACATCGGCATTGCGGCAGACGCAAAGCCCGAACCGACAAGAAAGATCAGTAAGAAAAGCGTCGCTCCCAGGATCATGCCGGCCAGCGCCGTGATGTCGTACCAGCCGATCATCATTGCATCAGTCAGAGTGATGGCGAATTGCGCAATATGCCCGCCGACCAGAGGCAAACCTAGTTTGAGCGTGGCAATGATATGTCCTGCATAGGAGCGGGCCAAAGGTTCTGACATTTTGCGTGACCTCTTGCGGGCGGAATACCCAATTCCCACAAGAATAGCCTGAGGAGTTCCCTGACATTGTCACTAGATCAGACCACAAGTTGTGCACTTCTTCGTCAGAAGTTCGCGGGTGCATAGTCCACCGGCGGTAGGTCGCCCCCTCTTCAATCTGAATCGTCCGCTTTGGGCTCATGCACTAAATCGCTCCGCGATAGGGGCGCTTGTGGTTGATGTTTCGCAGAACAAGGATTT
>NZ_JBVCWP010000005.1:0-59622 GCF_057460485.1 Boseongicola sp. | reverse complement strand
TTTCTCATCCGGGCCGCGAGGGGGCGCTGTTGCCGCCGATTGTTGTGGACCACGTACCCCATGACAGCGAGTTGGTGATGGAAGAAACCTTTGGTCCCATCATACCGATAGTCCGGGTACCCGACAATGATATCGAGGTCATGGCGATCTCGAATTCGACCGAGTTCGGCCTGTCTTCGGGTGTCTGCACCAACGATCTGAACCGTGCGATTGCCTTTATCAACGGCCTGAATGTTGGTACCTGCAATATCTGGGAGCAGCCCGGTTACCGTATCGAGATGTCCCCGTTTGGTGGTATCAAGGACTCGGGCAATGGTGTGAAAGAAGGGGTGATTGAGGCGATGAAGTTCTTCACCAACGTGAAAACATACTCGCTGCCCTGGCCGAACTAGGGCGCATGTCCCATCATACCGAGGGCGAAGCGAATACATCGAAAGCCCGCGCTGCTTGGTCGGCGCGGGAGACTGACGGACCCACCAATGACCTTTTGAAGCGGGACTCGGGCGCGTTTTTGCATCAGTCGCTGTCGTCGCCATGTGTGTCGACCATTGCGAAAGCCGAAGGTATCTGGATCGAGGACACGGCCGGGCGGCGATTCATGGATTTCCATGGCAATTCTGTCCATCACATCGGCTATGGGCATCCGCGCCTGATCATGGCGATCAAGGACCAGCTGGACGCCCTGCCCTTTTCTCCGCGGCGCTTCACCAATGACGTATCGACACAACTGGCCGAGCGGTTGGGAGACCTGGCGCCGTGGCCGGCAAAAGTGTTGTTCACCACCGGTGGGTCGGACGCGGTTGAGGTCGCGATGAAAATCGCACGCGCGGCGACCGGGCGGTTCAAGACGCTCAGTTTTTGGGACGCGTTTCACGGGGCAGGATTTGGGGCGTCATCGGTGGGTGGCGAGGCCACGTTTCGCAGCCATATCGCGGGGCCACTTTTGCCGGGGGCCGAGCATCTGGCGCCGTTTCATTGTTATCATTGCGCCTACGGGCATCCAGGGCCGGAGACATGCGGTTTGGCCTGCGCGAATATGGTCGACTTTGTGTTGGCCCGCGAGGGGGATACGGCGGCAGTGATCGGAGAGCCGATGCGCGCGGTGCCGGTGGTGCCTCCGACGGGGTATTGGCAGGCGGTCGAGGCGACCTGTCGGGCCAACAAGACGCTGCTGATCATGGATGAGATCCCGACAGGTCTGGGAAAAACGGGTAAGTTCTTTGCCCACGATCATGACGGGATCACTCCGGATATCATCGTCGTAGGAAAGGCGCTTGGGGGTGGCGTTCTTCCGATTGCGGCTGTCATTGCGCGGGCAGACTTGGACGTCGCGGGTGATTTTGCCATTGGACATTACACCCATGAAAAGAACCCTGTGACAGCGCGGGCGGCATTGACGACGCTTGATATTATCGAAGATGAGGGGCTGGTCGCGCGGGCGGCCCGGCTTGGAGATCGGGCGATGGACCGGTTGCGCGAGAGCCTTGGTCAGAGTGCCCATGTGGGCGATATACGGGGGCGGGGCTGCATGTTCGGAGTCGAGATCGTGACAGACCGTGACAGCCGGACGCCGGACGCGCCCCGGGCCGAAGCAGTGTACTACGCCTGCCTTGCGGAAGGGCTGAGCTTTAAGATCAGTGCGGGGAATGTCCTGACATTGTCGCCGCCGATGACGATTGCACAGGATGATCTGGACCGCGCGCTTGGGATTGTGGAAGCGGCTGTTGGCAACAGTTGACGTTACGCCGCGCTTTGCGCGCCGAGTGACGTGAAGGGCGCTGCCCGCCCGGACCCTCCCGAAGTATTTTTGAAAGGATGCCTGCTGAGATGTCTTTTTATTGGCCAAAGCGCCACGACGTCAGGGTTTCTTGCGAAAAATCCGGGTGGATTTGAACATGTCTTCCAAGGCCTCGATCCGGTCTTTGGCGGCATCCCAGCGACGGCTTTGGACTTCGGCGATCAAGGCCTCGATGATCAGGTTGATCGCGATGGTGGAATCCCAGCTGGACGGCACTTCGATCATCGCGTTAACAACATGGTCGGCAATTTTGGAGATCGGCGAACCCCATTGATCCGTGAAAAGGATAATCACTGCGCCGCGGTCTTTCGCGAGTTGCGCAAGCCGCGCGAGGTCGCGTTCGTAGCGACGAACGTCGAACAGGATCAGTACTGCGCGGCCGTTCATATCCAGGAGGTATTGCGGCCAGACGTTTGGGGACTGGCTTAGGAGCGTGACACCGGGACGGATGATTTGCAGGTGGTTGTAGAAGTAATCGGCATTGGAGCGGGTGATGCGACCGCCCGTGAGGAAGATGCGACGGCGGCGGTCGTTCAGGACACGCGCGATTTTGTCGAAGGTTGCGGGATCGAGCCGATCGATTGTGGCGCTGAGGTTGTCAAATACCGCTTCTGCGAAGTCGCGGAACCTCGGGCTGTCGCCGCGGTCCTCGGGCCATCGCTCGTGCTTGCGGATCGGTTGCTTGATGCGGGCCGAGGCTTCGTCGCGCAGGGCGTCCTGAAGTTCTGGGAACCCTTCGAAGCCAAGCTTGCGGGCGAGGCGGATCACGGTTGGCGTAGACACCCCGGCCGCATCGGCGATCTTGGTGATCGATTTCAGGCCCGCGACCGGGTAGTCGCGCAAGAGGACGTCGCTCACCTGTCGGTCCGCCGGGGTGAGGCTGGCGGTCTGGTCCTGGATCAGATCTTTGACGATCCGGGGCTGTTTCACGGCGGCGCCCAATTCTGTAGCTTTTGTTACAGCGTATATGTCGACCGTAGCTTCGTCTACGGGAGTTTCTTGACAGATTCTATTACTTTGTAGCTAATAGGGGTCGTGACCCGTGTAATTCTGCCTTCGATTCTGGCTTCCGATGAAGGCCCGGTGGCCGAGGTGATTAACCCCTCGGGGTCGGCAGATATCTGGCTTGTCTGCGAACACGCCAGCCCTGCCATTCCTCCCTCCCTGAATAGTCCAGGGCTGGCGGCAGGCGATCGGTTAAGTCACGCCGCATGGGATATCGGCGCTTTGGAATTGACGCGTGCATTGGCGGGGACGCTGAATGCGCGGGTTTCGCGGCTGGTGTACGACTGCAGCCGACCCTCGGACGCGCCAGATGCGATGACCGAAATGTCGGAAAAAATCTTGGTCGCGGGCAACCTGGACCCGTCCGAGGCTGAGCGTGCGGCGCGCATCACCAAGGACTATACTGTTGGTTGGGTTGATGTGACGAATTACGTCCTGACCAACAATACCTCAGGTACGTGGATCGGGCCCTTTATTGCAAACATGAATCGCTGGTATGAGCTACCTGAGGACCTTCAGACGCTGTTCCCGGTTTGCTGCGAACAGTCGCATTACTATCGCCAGCATTGCTATTGGTCCCGCGAAGCAAATTTGCGCGTCAACGGCACCAAGATGCAGTTGACCACGATACCGGACGAGGAATGGGCGACAGCGGAATCGCATACCAGAGTATTCTGGGACGAGATCGCCGCAGAAAGCCCGAAGAAGGCAAAGGTAGTCGAGATCTTAAAGAAATATACCGCTGATATGGAGGCCGCAGGACGTTCTTACCGCTATACCTGATCTGCTCACAAACAAAGGCTCCGGCATATTGCCGGGGCCTTTCAAATTCTGGAATTTTCGCTGATGGCTATGGCCGGTTTTGTTCTTCAGATTTTTGCAGCTGTGATGCTGCTATTGTTTTCTGTGCGTCTTGTGCGGACAGGAATCGAGCGTCGGTTTGGTCAGTATTTTATCCGATATCTGACCGGGCATGGTTCAAATGTTACGGCCGCCGGGTCAGGACTTATGCTTGCGGTGGTGCTTCAAAGTTCGGCCGCCGTTGCGCTTTTGCTGAGCGGATTCGCTGCGACGGGAATGTTGAGTTTTCCCACTGGATTGGCGGCACTTTTAGGCGCGGATCTGGGGTCGGCGCTGGTTATTCAATTTCTGTCTTTTGACCTGACGTGGCTGCAGCCAATTCTGTTGGTCGTCGGTGGGTGGCTTTACCTGAAAATCGAGCGGCCCGACATCCAGCATGTTGGGCGTATAATTCTTGGGCTGGCGCTCATTCTGGTGTCGCTTAGTCTGTTGCGTGATGCAGTTGCACCGCTGCGGGAAGCTGAATTCTTGCCAGCAATCGCTGCCTATATCGCGGCAGATAGCCTTACAGGCTTTCTGATCGGTGCGGCGTTGGCGTTTTTACTGCATTCCAGTGTTGCAACGATCTTGATGGTCGCCGCCCTCGTAGCGACCACGGCCCTGCCCTTTGCTGCCGGAGTTTCGCTTGTGATCGGTGCGAACCTTGGAAGCGCGCTTATTCCGGTTTGGTTGACCCGCGACATGGCCGCCGAACCAAAACGTATCCCCCTCGCCAACGCCATCCTGCGCGGCCTTGCAGCATTGACAGCGCTGTATGCCGTCCATGCCTTCGACTTAGTTGAATTTCTTCTTGTTTTCAGTCCAGCGGCGTCTCTGATCGTCTTACACATCGGGTTCAACACGCTGCTTGTGTTGCTTTTTGTGCCAATTGCGGGCGTTTTCGAAAAGCCGGTTTCTGCGCTGATCCCCGCCACCAGGCACGAGAAAGAAATGACGCCCCCGAGCAGAAATCCTCTGAGCGCGCTTGATCAGTCGAATGCGGATGCACCGCCGCTGGCCTTGTCCGCAATTCGGCAGGAAATTCTGCAAATGCTGCAAGAAGTCGAGCGCATGTACCGCCCAATTCTGGCGCTTTACGACACAGCGACCCCCGCCGAGCTGAAGGCTATCCGCGATCGCGATGAACTTGTGAACACCCTTTATACCAATCTGCGCCGGTTTATGGCTGAAAACGCGCGTGACCAATTCGAAAAGCCGCAACTCAAACAATCCCGCGCGTTGTTGGAATACGCCATCCGTGTCGAGGCAGCCGGCGATCTCGTGTCCAAGCGCATGACCGATCTTGCCCGCGAAAAGTCAGAGACAGGCGCGCGCTTTTCGCCCCCCGGACAGGACGAGTTGACGCGTCTGCATGCGCTGGTGCTGGCGGGGTTCGGACTTGCTCGTCATGTGCTTCTTGTCGACGACATCGAAGCCGCACGTCGACTCGTGCTGGACAAGGCCGAGGTCAAACGCCGCGAACGCGCCAGCCGCAAAGCACATCTAAAGCGGCTTGAAACCGGCGAAACCGACAGCTTTGCCTCAAGCGATGTCCATCTGGAAACTCTGCGTGCACTGCGCGAACTTTATGGCCATCTTGCCGCCATCGCCTATCCGATTTTGTATCGGAACGGGCAGATTCTTGAAACGCGGCTCATCACTGATTTGAATGAAGCAACGACTTAATCTCGCAGGGGGACCACATGACTGCCAATCTGACGTTTGACGCGCTGAAAGAAGACGCGGCCCAGGGCACTATCGATACCGTACTTGTCTGTTTGATCGACATGCAAGGCCGCCTGATGGGCAAGCGCTTCCATGTCTCGAATTTTCTTGAATCGGGATACAACGAAACGCACTGCTGCAATTACTTGCTGGCCACCGATATCGAAATGAACACGCCCGATGGCTTTGCCGCAACATCGTGGGAAGCGGGCTATGGCGACTATGTAATGAAGCCCGATCTATCGACATTGCGCCGCATTCCGTGGCTTGAAGGAACCGCTTTGGTTTTGTGTGACCTTATCGATCATCACACCCACGAGCCCGTGCCCCACGCGCCACGTCAGATCTTGAAAGAGCAGATCAAACGCGCCGAGGCGATGGGGTTCACGCCCAATATGGCGACCGAGCTGGAGTTTTTTCTGTTTGAACAAAGCTTCGACGATATCCGACGCGCTGGTTTTCGTGATCTCACGCCGATCAGTGGATATAACGAAGACTACCATATTCTTCAGACGACGAAAGAAGAGCATGTCATGCGGCCGATCCGCAATCTGCTGGTCGCGGCGGGCGTGCCGGTCGAAAACTCTAAGGGCGAGGCGGAAACCGGACAGGGCGAATTGAACATTCGCTATGCGACAGCGATGCTGGCGGCCGACCACCACACAATCGCCAAGCAGGCAATCAAGGAGATCGCCAACGCCAAGGGCCACGCCGCGACGTTCATGCCAAAGTGGCATCACGCGAAGGTGGGCTCGGCGGCGCATATCCATCAGTCGCTGTTCAAGGGCAGCGAGAATGCCTTTCACGCAGCAGGTACTGCTCTGGCGATGTCGGACACGATGAAGTCCTATGTTGCCGGACTTTTGAAATACTCCGCGGATGTCACGTTCTTCATGGCGCCTTATGTGAACAGCTACAAACGCTTCCTACCCGGCACCTTTGCGCCGACGAAGATTGCGTGGTCTATAGACAATCGCACGGCAGGCTACCGCCTTGTGGGTGATGGCACCAAAGGCGTGCGGATCGAGTGTCGGATACCCGGTTCGGACATCAACCCGTACCTTGCCTGCGCGGCGCAGCTTGCGGCCGGCCTAACCGGCATCGAAGAGGAGTTGTCGTTGAGCGATCCTATCCAGGGCGACATTTATAGCATGGACGACGTGCCTGAGATCCCATCGACCCTGCGGGCGGCGACCGAGACATTGCGCGGGTCTTCGATGCTGCGTGCACAGATGGGAGACTGGGTGGTAGATCACTATACACGCGCGGCGGAAGTCGAACAGGAAGAGTTCGACAAGGTTGTTACCGATTGGGAAGTTGCGCGGGGATTTGAACGAGCATGACCGACCGGGGAGCGATACGGTCTCGCATCGATGCGTATTTCACAGCCTATATCAGAAACGAACCGTGAATGAAAAAATGACAAATGAAATCAAGTTGATATCGCCCATCGACGGGTCCGTCTATCTGACCCGCTCGCCGCTTTCGCGCGACGATGCCTTTGCGGCGGCCCGCCGTGCGCGACAGGCGGCACGGGGGTCCTGGGCCGGGCGTCCGGTTCGCGAACGCGTCGATCTGGTGCTGAAAGCCGTCGAGATCGTCGGGCAGAGCACCGATCGCATGGCGCTTGAACTGGCGCATCAGATGGGGCGACCCATTCGATATGGCGGCGAGTTTGGCGGGTTTAACGAGCGCGCGCAGTACATGGCGAAGATCGCGGAAGAGGGCCTCGCGGACGATGTGATCGAGGACAGCGACACATTCCGACGGGTGATAAAGCGTGTGCCGTGGGGTGTGGTTCTGGTCGTCGCTCCGTGGAATTATCCCTATATGACGGCGATCAATACCATCGCGCCGGCGCTGATTGCGGGCAATACGGTGATGTTGAAACACGCCGCGCAAACGCTTCAGGTGGGCGAACGTCTGGCCGAGGCGTTTCACCAAGCGGGCGTTCCGAAAGAGGTGTTTCAGAACGTAATTCTGGATCATGACACGACGAGCGCCCTGATCTCGGAGCGGGCTGTGGATTTCGTTAATTTCACCGGCTCGGTTGGCGGCGGTCAGGCGATGGAGCGGGCGGCTGCGGGTACGTTCATTCCGGTTTCGACCGAACTTGGCGGCAAGGATCCAGGGTATGTGCGCATCGATGCCAATCTGGATGCCGCGGTGGATACGCTGATGGACGGTGCGATCTTCAATGCCGGTCAGTGTTGTTGCGGGATCGAGCGGATTTATGTCGAACAATCGCTGTTTCCAGCCTTCGTCGAAAAGGCCGTGATCTGGGCCAAGGCGCTGAAGCTTGGCAACCCGCTTGACCCAGAAACGACGCTCGGGCCGATGGCGAACCAGCGCTTTGCCGATGTGGTGCGTGGACAGGTAGCCGATGCTGTGAGGGACGGCGCGACTGCGCATGTGCCACAAAAGGCGGCAGATGATGGCGTGGGCCCCTATGTGACGCCTCAGGTGCTGACGGGCGTCACCCATGACATGCGGGTGATGCGCGAAGAGACGTTCGGACCGGTGGTAGGGATCATGCCCGTCGGGGATGATTTCGAGGCCGTGCGCCTGATGAACGACACCAATTTCGGGCTGACGGCGAGCGTTTGGACAAAGGATGCGCACGCCGCTGAACGGATCGGTGATCTTATCGAAACCGGCACCGTGTTCATGAACCGCTGCGATTATCTGGACCCGGCGCTGTGCTGGACAGGATGCAAGGACACCGGGCGTGGCGCGGGGCTCTCAACACTGGCCTATCAATCTTTGACGCGGCCGAAATCTTATCATTTGCGGAAGAACTGATATGAAATTGACTGGCAACTGGTCCTATCCGACCGCGATCCGCTTCGGCGCAGGCCGCATTGCTGAGATTGGCGGCGCCTGCATGGCCGCTGGCATCACCCGCCCCCTTCTGATCACGGACCGTGGCCTTGCGACGATGGATATCACGGCAAGGACTCTGGATTTTCTGGAGGCCGAAGCCTTTGGGCGCGCGATGTTTTCGCGGGTTGATGCGAACCCGACAGATATGAACGTGAACGACGGCTTGCAGGTCTACCGCGAGGGCGGCTTTGACGGGGTAATTGCTTTCGGCGGCGGCTCGGGATTGGATCTGGCGAAAACCATCGCCTTTATGGCAGGGCAAACCCGCCCCTTGTGGGATTTCGAGGATGTGGGCGACTGGTGGACCCGCGCTGATCCGGCGGGCATCCATCCGATTGTCGCTGTGCCGACCACCGCTGGCACCGGGTCAGAGGTCGGGCGCGCGTCGATCATCACCAACACGGAGCTTCGCGAAAAGAAGATCATTTTTCACCCCAAAATGCTGCCAAGCGTCGTCATCTGCGACCCCGAACTGACGGTGGGCATGCCGCAATTTATCACGGCAGGGACAGGCCTTGATGCTTTTGCCCATTGTGTCGAGGCCTATTCCAGCCCGCTTTATCACCCGATGAGCCAGGGCATTGCCCTGGAAGGGATGAAGCTGGTGATCGACAACCTGGCGCGGGCTTATGCGGACGGCGGCGATATCGATGCACGGGCCAACTTGATGAGCGCGGCGGCGATGGGGGCGACAGCGTTTCAGAAGGGCCTTGGGGCGATCCACGCGATTAGTCATCCAGTCGGCGCGGTGCATCATACGCACCACGGAACGACCAATGCAGTCTGTATGCCCGAAGTGCTGAAATTCAACGCAGATGCGATCCGTACCCGGTTCGATCTCGCGGCGGGGTACCTGGGGATTGAGGGTGGCTTTGAAGGCTTTCGCGCCTTTGTGGACGAATTCAACGACAGTTTTGGCATCCCAAAAACGCTGACCGACCTTGGAGTGACGGACCCGGATATCGAGGCCCTTGTGGATGCGGCGTTACGCGATCCGTCGACGGGCGGAAATCCGGTCGAGATGACGCGGGCCAACACCCGGACGCTGCTGGAGGCGATGCTTTAGGCAGCGGGTGGCAGAGAGTGACGACGCATTGGCACTCCGCGCGCTCTTTCGGTGTGTGGTGCGCACCGAGGCTATTCTAATTGAGAGGCTGACATGACCCAATCATCCCCAAACTACATATTCGATGCGTCGGAAAAGCCATCCCTTGCGCAATTCGACGTGCCGCTGATTGTTGCGACAAAAGACAGCGTCAAGGCGTATGGCTGCCTCGTAAACAATCCTGATACGTTTGACATCGAAATCGTGCGTTGGCCTGCACAGGGCTGGCGGCCGATCGACGAAGGCACCGGCGACGAGGGTGGATTTGTCGAAGGCGTCTTTCACGGAAACTGGAAGGGCGATGTCTTGTACGGCTCGAATGAAGCGGTGAACGGGAACTATGTTCTAGGCTGGTCTACGGATCCGCAAAAAGCCTCGGTCGAAGCCGCCACTTGCCCAAGGGAAAAGGTCCTTTTGTGGCATATGAATTACCACCCGGACGGTGGGCAGATGTTTTTTCCTCTGGAACAAAAGCCGTTTGTGGTTCCAGTTGCATTGCCCGGTGATGATCTTGCACCTGAGAAGGTCATCGCATTCTGGTGCGATGGATCGACGGGGCTGTATATCAATCCTGGCATTTGGCACGAGGGGATTTTTCCGGTTGAGGACAACCAGAGATTTCTGGACCGGCAAGGTCGCGTCCACGCGCGTGTCAGCTGTGACGTAGGACAGGAGTTCGGCGTTTACCTTTCGGTTCCTCTTTCTCAGAATGTTGCGCGATAACGTGGTGAACTGCGTCCGCAGGAAGGCTTTGCCAAAAAAAAGGCCCCCAGTCGTAATTGACTGAGGGCCTATTGGCAGCCGAGGGAACTTTTTACGACTTTTCGTCGTCACCGTCTTCATCGTTGTCGGGCAGATTGAACAAACTGTCCGCGTCGAGGTGGTCACTCTTTTTCTCGTCTTTGACATGATCCGAAAGCGTGAACGTTTCAAGCCCGGAAATGGCAGTCGGGATTTTTGGCTCGTCGGGCATGCCAAGCGATTGCTCGGTCGAAACCAGCTTGCGACGCTCGTCATCGGACATGACGCCGCCTTCTTTGGCTTTTTTCAGGTTGGCTTTCTGAACCGCCGCGTCAAGTTCGGACTGCTTGGTCAGACCGAGCGCGACCGGGTCAACGGGCTGAATGTTCGAGATGTTCCAGTGCGTGCGCTCACGGAGCGACAGGATCGTCGGCTTCGTGGTACCAACAAGCTTCGAGATCTGACCGTCTGTTAATTCCGGATGGAATTTCACAAGCCAGAGGATCGCCGCCGGGCGGTCCTGACGCTTGGACAAAGGCGTATAGCGCGGGCCGCGGCGCTTTTCTTCGCCAAGAGCAGCCGCGTTATATTTCAGCTTGAGCGCGTGGGCCGGGCTTTTCTCGGCCGCGTCGATCTCTTCCTGCGTCAGCTGGTTGTTCGCGATGGGATCAAACCCCTTCACTCCCTGCGCTACGTCTCCATCGGCGATGCCCTGCACTTCAAGCTCGTGCAGATCGCAGAAATCGGCCACCTGTTTGAAGGTGATCGTTGTATTATCAACCAGCCAGACGGCGGTCGCTTTGGCCATGATCGGTTTGTTCACGAACGTTTCTCCTGACACATCTTTCCCACGCCGCGAAATCAGGCGGTCCGGGTGGACCAGGTCGTCGATTTCGGGGAAGTTGGCAGGGACATAGTCTCGTTTTCGTCCGGAGGGAAGAGCAAATGCGTTGGGTCTTGATGTGGGTGATGTCGGCGGGGTTTGCTTTTGCCGACGGTGAGCGGGCGGGCGAGTTTGATTATTATGTGTTGGCCTTAAGCTGGTCGCCGACGTGGTGCGCGCTCGAGGGGGATGACCGGGGGTCCCCGCAATGCAATGACACAGCTGCCTTGGGCTGGGTGCTGCATGGGCTTTGGCCGCAGTTCGAACAGGGTTGGCCGAGTTATTGCAACACGTCCGAGCGTAATCCGTCGCGGCGGGAAACGGCGGCGATGGCGGATATTATGGGATCCGGCGGGTCAGCCTGGCATCAGTGGAACAAGCACGGGCGCTGTTCGGGGCTATCGTCGCGGGATTTTTATGCATTGGCACGCAAGGCTTACGGGAGCGTTCAGAGACCGGACGTGTTTCGTCGTTTGACGCGAGCGGTTGAGGTGCCGGCGTCGGTGGTTGAAGCTGCGTTTTTGGAGGACAACGCCCGGCTGTCGCCGGATGGTTTGACGATAACCTGCAAGGCGGGACGCATTCACGAAGCGCGGATTTGTCTGACCCATGATCTGGAACCGCGAGCCTGTTCTGGGTCTGTGGCGCGGGACTGCACGATGCAGGACGCGCTGTTTTTACCTATTCGCTAGGCCGTCTGGTCGCTAGCCGGCAATATCCCAATCAGGCGCCCAAAGCGGGCTGACACGGCGGTCGTCGTTCATCTGATCGAGGGCTTCGGTGTCGCCCGGGCTAAGCGAAATATCAGCCGCGCGAAAGTTTTGCTCGATCCGGGTGGTGTTCGACGAAGACGGAATCGCGATGTGGCCTTTGCCCAAAAGCCATGAAAGCGCAATCTGTGCGGCGGTAGCGCCATATTTGGCCGCGATGCGTTCCAGTTCGCAACCTGATGAGGCAGCCCCTTTGGCGAGCGGCAGGTAAGCCGTCATCGGGATGCCTGCGTTTTGGCAGTGCGTGACGATAGGTTCGTTGTGGAACATCACGTTCACTTCACACTGGTTCGTGGCAATTTCGGAGGTTCCGATGGCGGCGATGGCCTCGTCGATGTGACGCCTGGTGAAGTTCGACACACCGATATTGCGCGTCAGGCCTTCTGCTTTGAGGGAGACGATTTCCTCCATGTACTGCTGAAGCGGAACCTCGTCATCCGGGGATGGCCAGTGGATCAAAAGAAGGTCGACATACCCCATTCCGAGGCGTTCCAGAGAAGCCTCGGTTGAGGCGCGGACCTTGCCCGCACCAAGCTGGTCGTACCAGACTTTCGTTGTGACGAAGAGGTCGTCGCGGGAAGCGGACGATCCGCGCAGAGCCTGGCCGACTTCAACTTCGTTTTCATAGAATGCGGCAGTGTCGAAGTGGCGATAACCAACGTTCACCGCATGGTCGACGCATCTGAGGCACTCGTCGCCTTTGCGCTTGAAGGTGCCGTAGCCAAGGGCTGGGATAACGCCGTATGTGGGGATGAGGGTCATGAGGTGGCTCCTTCGTTGACGGACATGACGATTTTGCCGATGTGATCGGCCTCCAGGGCGGTGTGGGCAGCAGCGGCATCTGCCAGCGGGAAGGCACGATCTATGACGGGGCGGATGCGGCCCGCGTCGAGAAGCGGCCAGACTTTGGCGCGCAGGTCTTCAGCAATCGCAGCTTTGGCAGCGACGGATTGCGGGCGAAGTGTGGTGCCACCGATGGTGAGGCGACGGACCATTATTTCAGCGAAGTTAAGTTCGACCTTTGGGCCGTCGAGGAAGGCGATCATTTGCAGACGGCCACCGGTTTTCAGCGACTTGATGTTGCGCGGAATGTAGCTGCCGCCAACCATGTCGAGGATAAGATCGGCCCGGCCTGCCTCCGTCATCACTGTGACGAAATCTTCATCGCGATAGTTGATACCACGCTCAGCGCCGAGGGATTCGCAGGCCTTGACCTTTTCGTATGATCCGGCGCTTGCAAACACGCGGGCACCGAAGCGGTGGGCAAGCTGGATCGCCGTCGTGCCAATGCCGGACGTGCCGCCGTGAACGAGGAAGGTTTGACCCGCTTTCAGCCCCCCCGCCATGAACACGTTGGACCAGACGGTGAAGAAGGTTTCGGGCAGGCAGGCGGCTTGTTCAAGGGGCATGCCCGACGGGATCGGTAGGCAGTGGCTGGCGGGGGTGGTGACGTATTCGGCGTAGCCCCCACCGGGAAGAAGAGCGCAGACGGCGTCACCTTCGCGCAAGGCCGCCACGCCGGGGCCGATGGCGCTAATGTGGCCCGAGGCCTCAAGGCCCGGAAGATCAGAGGCACCGGGTGGCGGCGCATAGCTGCCCGAGCGTTGCAGGGCGTCGGGACGGTTGACGCCGGCGTAGGCGACCCGGATCAGGACTTCGCCCACACCGGGCGCGGGGATCGGGCGCTCGCAAAGGGTCAGGACCTCGGGGCCGCCGAGGGTACTGATTTCGATCGCGCGCATTGTGGTGTTCATAAAGGTCACCTGCCTTAGTTTACGGGCCTGTTCCAGCGGCCCGGAAGATCAGTACGCGGCGACAAATCAGGGGCTTTCACCTTGCTGAAGATCACGTCCTGCAAGGACATGAACGGCTTGGCGAGCGGGGTCTTCTTGAAGCTTGCCTTGGCTTTTTCAATTTGCATCACGTTGTCGATGCGCCGGTCGATGAAGTCAGACGTATTGGCAGCCATCGGGCTGTCATCGCCAAGCCAATACAGCACGGTCGAGGCCCAGACGCCCGAAAGCGTCGCGCGCTTTGTATACCAATTCACATCGTTGGAGGTATCGCCAAGCGCGGTCCAGACCTTGTCAGCCGTCTCCCAGATAAGTTTGGCGCCCTCGACGGCGTTATGTGGCAGAGCGAAAAGGGCAGAAGCACGGCGGACGGCTTCGCGGTCATCCATCGCTTCGACGCGCAGCTTCAGGGCGGTCGCGACCTTATCGCGAAAGCGCATTTCAGCCATGTTGGAGGCCTTCATGGCGGCAACCATCGCCGCGTCACCACGGCGGTGGTAGGCGATCGCAAGGTCCATCGCCCCGCGTGGACAGATCGTATCCGCAAGCGCCTTTTCCATCCCAAGATCAGCGATGGCAGCATGAAAGCTGACGTCGGACCAGCCGTCGAACGGCACATGCGGGAGGATGGCGTCAAGAAGCTGTGCGCGGATGGTTTCGGTCATCGTTTGGTCCCCTTTTGACGTGGTCGGTATTGTGGACAAGTTAGGCCGCCCATGCTAAATCGCCACCTCCTGCAATTCTGCAACTCTAACTTAGAAAGGTGGTGACAACCACATGCAGGTCAGTGTTCGCGACAACAATGTCGATCAGGCGCTTCGTGCCCTGAAGAAAAAGCTGCAGCGTGAGGGCGTTTTCCGTGAAATGAAGCTTCGGCAACATTTCGAGAAACCGTCTGAAAAGCGCGTGCGCCAGAAGGCCGAGGCCATCCGGCGTGCCCGCAAGCTAGCCCGTAAAGCGGCACAGCGCGAGGGAATAGTCTGAGCGTTTCAGTTTAGCACTGGGCGGTTCTTCGGAACGGCCAATGACGACCCCCGCAGCTTTGCTTCGGGGGTTTGTTGTTTTTAGGGGGTGAGATTGGAAAACCAGTTCTCGCTTTCTGGACAGGGTCACTCGGATATTTTAGAGAATTGAAGACGGGGTCGACGCGCTTTCGGCCAGGGCCGAGTGCCTGGTCACCACATGAAGACAAACAGTGTTGCCCAAGCTGGCAGCACATCGGAGAACAACGCCGTGGCGAGCAGAAATGATGATAACGCCGCAATCCAGAAACGGATGGGACGGTTTGCCAACAGAGAAGGCATGCCCGACGGCGCAGGCGACCGGCCGGCATTGAGGGATTATTCTGGTCGCATGAGGGGCCGGTCATCCACAAATGGCATCACTATCTACCGATCTACCTACCTATCTACGAGAGGTATGTTGCGCCGCTTCGGTGCGGGCTGGTCAGGCTTCTTGAAATTGACGTCTCTGCGGGAGGCCCGATGTCGCTTTGGGGGCGCTAATTTGGCTCGGAGGCTGTGATCTTTGGGGGCGATATTGATCCCAATTGTGCCGCAATGAACGGGTTAGACGGGCGGGTCCGGATCGGGTCGCGGGATGATCCCAAATTTCTCGAAGATGTGGTCGGGGAAATGGGTGGTATCGACATTGTGCTTGACGATGGAAGCCTCGTTTCGAAAAATATTCGGGCGTCCCTGAACGTCCTTTTCCCGCTGCTGAAAGACGGCGGCATCTATGCAATTGACGATCTTCACGCAACCTGCTGGTCCACGCATGAAGGCGGGTATCAAAAGCCGGACTCGTTCATCGGCGATATCCGACAGATGTATGATGACATGCACCATTGGTATCACACCAAAGGCCAAAAAATTGAGGCGACTTCGGGCAGTCTTGCAACGCTTCATTTGTACAAATCCGGCGCTGTTCTTGAAAAGCGACGTGGCCCACCGCCACGGCACGTCAAATTCGAAGCGCGGCATAAGGTCGGAGATCCCTCCGGCGATCCCCTATTTCTTGGTTTGCCCCGAACACCGTCGCAACGTAAATACCTCTCGAAAAGCTCACCGAGGCCAATCCTATGAAATCCACTATCACCTGGACAGATAATCGCACCTTTGAAGGCAAAACCGAGGACGGGTTTCGCGTGACCTTTGGGCAGGGTGCCGGCGATGGGCCAAAACCGGGGCCAAGTGCTATGGAGCTTGTGCTGATCGGCGCCGGGGGCTGTTCGGCGTTTGATGTGGTGTCAGTCCTTGAGAAAGGGCGGCAGGACATTGACGATGTGATTGTGGAACTGGACGCGGATCGCGCCGGTGAGGTGCCGAGGGTGTTCACCCGCATTCACATGCATTTCGTCGTGAAGGGGCGGAATGTGTCGGAAGCGAAGGTCGCGCGGGCAATTGATCTGTCGGTCGACAAGTATTGCTCGGCCACGCGCATGCTTGAGAAGACAGCCACGGTGACCCACGATTTCGAGATCATCGAGGTTTGAGGCCTAGACCGGAAGCGCGGTTGTCTGGCGCACAGTTCTAAGCGCGAAAGACGAGTGCATCTGAGCGACTCCCGGAAGACGGGCAAGGTAACGGCGGTGGATGCGGGCGAAATCTTCAGTGTCTTGCGCCACGACTTTTAACAGGTAATCGGCGCTGCCGGCCATCAAGTGGCACTCAAGTACATCCGGAACCAGGCGTACCTCGCGCTCAAACGCGTCGAGGACTTCGTCGGCCTGCCCCGAAAGCGTGATTTCAACGAACACCACCGTGGGACGGCCAAGTTTGCGTGGATCAAGGAGGGCGACGTAGTCCCGGATAATCCCGGCCTCTTCCAGCCGTTGCACCCGGCGGTGACAAGCCGAGGCGGACAGATGGACCTCGTCGGAGAGGTCGGCGTTAGAAATGCGGCCCTTCCTTTGCAGGACCGTTAAGATACGGGCATCTGTCGCGTCTACTTCCATCATGGCGCATGATTCCATCGTGATTTGCTATATACATCGAAGACTCTGCCGATTTTACCGCAAACAGCCAGAGAAATCGGCGCGTTCTCTCCAGTGAATATGCGTCATATGAGGGGTGAGTGGAGAAGGACACACATCATGAAAATCGGTTGCCCAAAAGAGATCAAACCACAGGAATTTCGCGTTGGCATGACGCCGTCGACCGCTGGCGAGGCCGTGGCACATGGCCATGAAGTGGTCGTGCAGGCTGGTGGCGGCGGCGGTGCCGGATTTACCGACGACGATTACCGCGCCGTTGGCGCCGAGATCGTGGACACAGCAGAGCAAATTTTTGCCACCGCCGATATGATCGTGAAGGTCAAGGAACCACAGCCCGGCGAGCGCGCAATGCTGCGCGAGGGTCAGGTTTTGTTCACCTATCTGCACCTTGCGCCTGATCCGGCCCAGACCCGCGACCTGATTGCCAGCGGCGCGACCTGCATTGCCTACGAGACGGTGACCGACGCGCGTGGCGGATTGCCGTTGCTGGCACCCATGTCAGAAGTTGCCGGACGGCTTGCGCCTCAGGTTGGGGCATGGACGTTACAAAAGGCGAACGGTGGACGCGGTGTTTTGATGGGCGGCGTTCCCGGCGTTGGACCGGCGAATGTCGTGGTTATCGGCGGCGGCGTTGTGGGAACGCATGCGGCGAAGATCGCCGCTGGTATGGGCGCTGACGTGACCATTCTGGATCGGTCCCTCCCCCGGTTGCGTTACCTTGACGATGTGTTTGGCGGAACCTTCAAGAACCGCTACGCAAGTGCGGCAGCGACGGCAGAATTGGTGGCAAGCGCGGATATGGTGATTGGCGCGGTTTTGATCCCCGGCGCTGCGGCTCCGAAGTTGGTCAGTCGCGCGGATTTGTCGACGATGAAGCCGGGCGCGGCAATCGTTGATGTGGCGATTGATCAGGGCGGGTGCTTCGAGACATCAAAGGCAACGACGCACCAGGATCCGATCTATGAAGTCGACGGAATTATGCATTATTGTGTGGCGAATATGCCCGGTGCCGTTGCGCGGACGTCGACCATCGCATTAACCAATGCGACCATGCCATACATGCTTTCGTTGGCCGACAAGGGCTGGAAAGCGGCCTGTGAAGATGACACGCATCTGTTGAACGGTCTGAATGTTCACGCGGGACATCTGACTTACTACGCGGTCGGAAAAGCGCTTGGGATTGATGTGATGTCGCCGCAGCTTGCATTGAAGTTGTGATGCTTTGGGGGGTGATCAGGCCACCCTCCACTTAATCGAGCACCCCATCGAGGCAATCTGATCAGCAGGGCCTGTGCCCGTATTTGCGACCCTTACCATTGCTTCAAACAGATCACGGCGCAGATCGGGAGGTCCCGCACTGGCGCGCGACGCATCAAGGCGCCCGCGATACTGCAGGGTCAGATCAGCGTTAAAGCCAAAAAAGTCCGGCGTGCATTCCGCACCGTAAGCGCGCGCGACGCTTTGATCTTCATCGTAAAGGTACGGGAAGGAAAAACTGTGTCTTCCCGCCATTTTCTTCATGTTTTCAAAGCTATCAGCGGGGTACATGGCCGCGTCGTTTGAACCGATGGCGACAAACCCAACGCCGTGGTCGCTCAACTCGCGCGCATCGCGGATGATGCGATCAAGCACCGCAAGAACGTAGGGGCAGTGGTTGCACATGAAGACAACGACAGTGCCATTCAGCCCTTTCAGGTCATCTAGCGAGTAGGTCTTGCCGTCGGTGCCGGTCAGTTGGAACGCGGGCGCCGGCCAGCCGAAGTCGCAGACAGGGGGTATTGCAGTCATAGGGATGCTCCGATGCTAAATTTGGAAGAGAATAGCAAGAAACTAGGTATAAAAAAGGGCCCGCCGAAGCGGACCCCCATTGCAATCTTTAGCGGCGTCTTAGGACGCTTGCGCCTTCAGCGCATCGCGGATTTCAGCAAGCAATTCTTCCTGCGTTGGGCCCTTTGGCTCCTCGGCGGCGGGTGCTTCTGCTTCAGTCTCGGCAGATTCTTTCACGCGGTTCACTGTCTTAACCAAAATGAACACGACCCAAGCGATAATCAGGAAGTTGACGATGGCCATAATGAACGCGCCATAGGCGAAAACCGACGCGCCGGCTTCGCGTGCAGCTTCGAGGCTTGACCCTTCTGCCACGTCACCCGCAAGGACAGCGTAGTTGTTGGTGAAGTCCACGCCGCCGGTAAAAAGACCGATAAGCGGGTTGATAAGATCGCCAACGAGCGATGCCACAATCGCGGTGAACGCCGCGCCGATGATGATACCCACGGCCATGTCCATGACATTGCCCTTCGCGATGAAGTCTTTGAATTCTTTGATCATTTTTACCCTCATTTTGCCTTGGTTCCCGGGTGTGCGCATCCGTCACATCATTCCCGCACATCCGATAGCACGAATGCGCACATATTCTAGGGTTAATAAGCGCTCCAAAGAGCCTACCTGCTGCATTGAACGCAGCGTAATATTCCAAGGACCGAACCATGAATATCCAGAGCCCCGTTTTCAGCCACCCAATCTTGCAGCGGTGGCCCGCGACACGGCCCCATGTCATGCAACTTTACAGTTTTCCAACAGCGAACGGCGTTAAGGTCTCAATTGCGCTGGAAGAGCTTGGGCTGGACTATGAGGCGCACCGGGTGACGCTGTCCGATGCGGACGTCAAAAGCCCTGCGTTTCTGTCACTGAACCCAAACAACAAAATTCCCGCGCTGATCGACCCAAATGGGCCGAACGGCGAGATGGTCGAGCTTTTTGAAAGCGGCACGATCCTTATTTATCTGGCTGAAAAGACCGGTAAGCTGATGCCGGAAGGGGCCGCAAGGTATGACGTTCTAAAGTGGCTGATGTTTCAGTTGGGCGGGTTAGGGCCGATGCTGGGGCAGCTTGGTTATTTCGTGAAATTCGCCGGCAAAGAGATCGAAGACCCACGCCCACGCAAGCGATTTCAGACCGAAGCGAAACGTCTTTTGGCGGTGCTTGAAGGCAAGTTAGCGGATCGAGAATGGATTGCGGGTGAGTATTCAATCGCCGACATCGCGATTGCTCCCTGGCTTAGACAGTTGGAAGCCTACGGCATCAAAGATTTGGTGGGTTGGGGCAATCTAACCCACGTCCCGGCCTATCTTGAGCGTTTCCTGGCGCGTCCGGCGGTTCAGCGAGGCCTGAACATACCGGCGCGCGATGGATAATTACTCAGCCGCGAGGGCGCCGCTTTCTGGCAGTTTTCCAGTTAGGACGTAGTTCAAGATCTCGACGACCTGCCGCGGTTCCTGCGCCACAGCCAGAGCCGCGGCGTGCACTTCTTTGAGGGGGTGCTGGTGGTCGGGTTGGCTAAGAACGATCAGTGATTTTCCCAAAGCCGCGGCCATGCCTGCGTCAAACGCGGCATTCCACTGTTTGTACTTTTCACCAAAGCGAACAACAACAATGTCCGCGTTTTCGATGCCATGACGGGTGCGGATCGCGTTGACCTTGGCGCCTTTGTGATCATGCCAGAACTTGTTGGGTTCAGCCCCAAGGATAGCTACGCCGCAGTCGTCGGACGCATCGTGATCGGTCACGGGCGCGGAAAATGCCAGGTCGAGGTCTTTAGAACCTTCGATGATCTGCTCGCGCCAATCCGTGTGGATTTCGCCGGACAGGTATACTTTCATGGTCATGGTCGCTCTCCTTTTTGTCGTGACATGGGCGCGGGGTGTTATCCGCGCAAGGTGCCGCCGGTGACCTTGCCGACTTTCTCGACGATTTTGGCTCCGACGGCGTCGATTTCCTGGTCCGTCAAGGTCTTATCGTTGGGTTGCAGCCGTACGGTGATCGCCAGAGATTTTTTGCCCTCGCCCAGGCTGCCTCCGATGAATTCGTCGAACACGCGGACCTCTTCGATCAGGGCTTTATCGGCCCCGGCAGCGGCGTTCACGAGCGTTATCGCTTCGACTTGTGCGTCGAGGACAAACGCAAAGTCACGCTCGACGGCTTGCAGATCACTCATGCGAAGGGCACCCCGCGAGGCGGTTTTAGCCTTTGATTGCGGTATGGCGGCAAGATGGATCGCGAATCCCACGGCGGGACCTTTGACATCCAGTTCGCGCAGGGTTTTCGGGTGCAGTTCGCCGAACGAGCCAAGGATGATCTTGGGGCCAAGCATGATCCGGGCCGAGCGGCCAGGGTGCCACCAGTCCTTCGCAGATCGCGAGAATTGCGTGCGGGATGGCGCGCCGAGGGCGGACAGGACCGCGTCGGCGTCGGCGCGGGCGTCGAACACGTCGACGCCCCGACGTGCGCCGTGGGGGCCTTTGGGGCCGGTTGCGCCGATGCGGATGCCGGTGACGAGAAGCTCTTGTTCGCCGGGTTCACCGCCCTGGAAAACGGCTCCAACCTCAAACAGAGCAAGGTCCGCAAAGCCGCGTGACTGGTTACGGGCAGCGGCTTGCAAAAGGCCTGCAAGGTGCGTTGGGCGCATGTGGGTCATTTCCGAGCTGATCGGGTTGGCGACACGCGTGGCATCGGTTCCGCCGCCGAACAACTGCGCCGAGGCTTCGTCGATGAAGCTGTAGGTGACGCATTCGTTATAGCCCAAGGCCGCAGTGGTGCGGCGCGCGATTTGCTCGCGTTTTTGCAGGGGCGTCAGGATGGCTTTGGGGACGCCGGCTGACATGCGGGGCATGGGTTTTGGGATCAAGTTGGTGAGCGAGGCGATGCGCGCGATTTCTTCAACAAGGTCAGCTTCGCCCTGCACGTCAACGCGCCAGCTTGGCGGGGTGGCCATGTCACCATCAAGACTGAAGCCCAAGGATTCAAGCGTTGCCCGTTGGGTTTCGGCGGGGATGTCCATGCCGACGAGGGACGAGCAGCGATCCGTGTCGAGTTTGTAGGCGCGTTTTGTGTCGGGGACGGCCCCCGCGCTTAGCACCTCGGAGGCTTCGCCGCCGCAGAGGTCCAGGACCATTTGCGTGGCAAGTTCGAGGCCGGGCAGCGTGAAGGCCGGGTCTACGCCGCGCTCGAACCGGTAGCGGGCGTCGGAGTTGACCTTTAGGTCGCGGCCCGTGTGGGCGATGGTGATCGGGTCCCAGTAGGCACTTTCGAGGAAGACGTTTATGGTGTCTTCGGTGACGCCGCTTTCTTCGCCGCCCATGACGCCTGCGATGCTTTCCGCCGCGCGGTCGTCGGAGATGACGATCATGCCCGGGGCAAAGGTGTAGGTTTTATCGTCAAGCGCGAGCAGGGTTTCGCCGCCTTTTGCGCGGTGGACGCGCAAGTCGCCCTGCACCTTATCAGCGTCAAAGACGTGAAGTGGGCGGTTGCGGTCGTAGGTGAAGAAGTTGGTGATATCCACAAGGGCCGAGATCGGGCGCAGGCCGATGGCTTTGAGGCGGGCCTGAAGCCATGCGGGCGAGGGCCCGTTCTTGACGCCACGGATCATGCGGCCGGTGAAATAGGGTGCGCCGTCGAGGGCGTCGTCATCGATTGTCACACCCATGGGGCTTTTGAAGGTGCCTTTGACGGGAGCGATGGGCCGGTCGATTTTGCTGCCAAGACCGCGCGCGGCGAGGTCGCGTGCGATGCCTTCGACGCCCAACGCGTCCTGGCGGTTGGGAGTGATCGCGATCTCGATCACGGGGTCGACGAATGCCGGGTCATTTTCCGCCAACCAGTCAGCGAAGCTTTGGCCGACTTCGCCCGAGGCAAGTTCGATGATGCCGTCGTGTTCGTCAGACAGTTCCATCTCGCGTTCGGAAGCCATCATGCCGAAGCTTTCGACGCCCCGGATTCTTCCGACCTGAATGGTGGTGTCGATGCCGGGAACGTAGGTGCCGGGCTTGGCGATGACGACTGTGATGCCCGCGCGCGCGTTTGGCGCACCGCAGACGATCTGTTTCAGACCCTCGTCGGTTTCGACCATGCAGACGCGCAAGCGATCAGCATCGGGGTGCTGTTCGGCGGTCTGCACCTTGCCGATGGTGAAATCGCGCAGTTTCTCGGCGGGGTTTTCAATACCTTCAACTTCGAGACCGAGGTCGGTCAGCGTCTCGGCGATTTCAGCGACCGAGGCAGTGGTATCGAGGTGCTCATGGAGCCAGGAGAGGGTGAATTTCATTTTGGGTTCTCTTTCACCAAAGCAAGTGGGCGCTTCAGGTTAAGTTTAATTCCGTAGCTTCCGTCAGAAATGTCATTCTTCCAGCCGCCAACAATCTTTGCCTTCGCGTTGACCGGCGACAATTCCGCAATGAGGCTCACCAGCACTTCTCGAAACAACTTTGTGCCTTCGCGAAAGAGGTGCCCGACTTGTCCCCGGCCAAGGTATACCGCGACCGCATCGGAATCATGTTTGGTGTCGCTTTCGCAGACGGAGGTGGCTTCACATTCATACTTTGCTGACATTTTTTCCTTTGGACCGGCTATTTGTTCAAGGTCGCTCTGAAAATGGCCCTCGCCAACAATATCTTGCGACAATCCGCGGCTGTGAGCCAACATTGGATAGATCACTTTTTTCTTTCCAAATAGCCACTTCAGCATCGATCACTCTCCGCTTCGAGCACCACGCCTGACCCGAGGGTGGGTGTATCAGGCCCGCATGCAGAGGCAGGTCTGACGTGATGCGGGACTAAGTCCCCGCGAGACATATGTTTGGTGCGGCTCAACACTACCCCCGCCCCGCCAAGTCATCGACTACTTCAAAATGCTCAAACACCAGCATCATTTCGGGGTCGAAGCCTCCGTTGCGCTCGAAGTACGCTTTGTGGTCGTCCTGCCAGCCCTCAAGATCAATGTTTTCACCCTCGGCCAGTGCCATCTCTTCGGTAACGTCGCAAAACCGTACCTGTTCGACCTTCACCGTGCGGATGACAATTGCGGGCGTGCCGTCCCAGTTGGTGGCGATGTCGCAGCGGCCCACAACCGGGATGGACTGCGGATCGTCGGCGAAATCGGTCAGCGCGCCGCTTATCGCGCGTTTGTGGCCCGCGCGGACCAATGCGAGCAGCCGCTTGGACAGCTTGGCGGTGTCGCCGAATTTGAATGTGCCGGCACCAGGGTAGGTGTCCTGGAGATCTTCGTATTCGTCGCTCATCGGACTAGACCTCCGTGCAGGGTCGGTTGATCCAGCGAGGCGAAACCGTAGTGTCGGAGCCAGCGCAGGTCGCTGTCGAAGAACGCGCGCAGATCTGGGATGCCGTATTTCAGCATTGCCATTCGGTCGATGCCCATGCCGAAAGCGAAGCCCTGCCATTTGTCAGGGTCAACGCCTGCGGCCGACAGCACTTTGGGGTGGACCATCCCCGAGCCGAGCACTTCGAGCCAGCCGTCGCCCTCGCCCACTTTGACGGTGCCGCCTTCCCATGAGCATTGTATGTCGACTTCTGCCGAGGGTTCCGTGAACGGGAAGTGCGAGGCGCGAAAGCGGGTTTTGACTTTCGTGCCGAAGAAGGCCGAGAAGAATTCCTCAAGCACCCATTTCAGGTTGGCCATAGAGATGTCTTTGTCGATGGCGAGGCCCTCGACTTGGTGAAACATCGGGGTGTGGGTCTGGTCGTAGTCGGCGCGGTAAACGCGGCCCGGGCAGATGATGCGGATCGGCGCTCCGGTGTCTTGCATCGAGCGGATTTGCACTGGGGATGTATGGGTTCGCAGCACATGCGGCGGGCGGTCGTCGCCTTCCGCGCGGTGCATATAGAATGTGTCCATTTCGGTACGGGCCGGGTGGTGTCCGGGGATGTTCAGGGCGTCAAAGTTGTGCCAGTTGGTCTCGATCTGCGGACCCTCGGCGACCGAAAAGCCCATGTCGGCGAGGATGGCGGTGACTTCTTCGGTGACTTGTGAGACCGGGTGGATGGTGCCTTGGGGGCGGTCGCGCGCGGGCAGTGTAACGTCAAGCCATTCATCGCGCAGGCGCGCATCAAGAGCGGCGTCTTCAAGGGCCGATTTTTTACCGGCGAGGGCGGAGTTGATCTCGTCTTTCAGCGCGTTGAGGGCGGGACCAGAGACCTGGCGTTCCTCTGGCGTCATGCGTCCAAGTTCGCGCATTTTTAGGGAGACTTCGCCCTTCTTGCCGACGGCTTGCACCCGCAAGTCTTCAAGCGCGCTTTCGTCAGCGGCGTCTGCGATTGCGGTCAGGTATTTTTGCCGAAGATCGTCCATTCGGACCCCCTTGAGAACATCCCTGCCCTGCTAGCCATCTGGGGGCAAAAAGACAAGAAGCCGCCGTATTCGGTCCTGGCGATTCCGCCCTCATCATGTTGCAGTGTCCGCCCGCCGACCAGTTCTTCGCCGTTAGGCCCAACAAACAAACCCGAGTATTGGCCCGTTGGATGTCGTCGTTACCAGTGCATCATTGCCCTGCTCACCAGCTTCTGTTCCCCAAAAGACGCCGTTTTCGATCGCCGAAGGGCCCAAGATGAAATTAGTGGATGTGATACTGGGAGCACTAAATTCAGGGCGGTCGATGATCGAGCCTGCGTCCGTTCCTGCCTCAAAATCGGCTGTGAGACTTGTAGATCCCATCAAAAGTTGGATGACTACACCGCTGGTGTCATTCAGGTACCAACTCGCATACCCACCTCCAGACGTGGCGGGCCCAGTTGTCGGAAGTGTTGTGTCGCCGATGCGTTCAAGAAACGCTGCGCGTGTCCCTAGATCATCGCCGGAATGGTTGTGATTGTCACTGTACCGGAACCGGATGATGTTTCACGAAAAGATGCATAGCTGGCAGCGGCGACAGTGCTGGTATGCCCATTCAATCCGCCAAGGTGGTAGGTGTTGTTGCGGGTCGCAACGAATGTCGTGACGTCATCTATGATGGTCACAGTATCAGTCGCCGAGTCGTGGGCACAGTGACGCCAGCGGGCAGTGTGCCGATAGATTGGGTCGCAGCGCCGACTGTGAGGGGCGCCAAGACAGTCGGGGCCGTGCCACATGCCACCAATAAGGTGGCAGACGAAACAAAAGCAACGGTCGTCAAAGTATGCAACGGTCGGCTCCCAAAAAATTGGTTACTTTCTTGAGATCCGGAAACCAATGTTGAAAAGCCGAAATAGGTCCAACCCGCCATATTACTGACACCAAACAAAAAACCCGGCCGCGTTGGCGACCGGGCTCCAAAATCTAAGCTTTTGCCTGCCTTTTTAAACGAGCGCGGCTTTCACCTTTTCAACGATCGCACCGAACGCTTCTGGCTCGTGCACCGCGAGGTCCGCGAGAACCTTGCGGTCCACTTCGACA
Source organism: Boseongicola sp. (assembly GCF_057460485.1). Taxonomy (NCBI): domain Bacteria; kingdom Pseudomonadati; phylum Pseudomonadota; class Alphaproteobacteria; order Rhodobacterales; family Paracoccaceae; genus Boseongicola; species Boseongicola sp. Next base: position 33,865 of record NZ_JBVCWP010000005.1, on the reverse strand, counting down.
CCGGCAAGCGACAGGCCATTGATGAAGCGCGAGTATGTCAGTGCTTCGTCATGGCTGCGCACAGCTGCGTTGATACGCTGAATCCACAAAGCGCGGAAATTGCGCTTGCGATTCTTACGGTCGCGCGTTGCGTATTGGTTCGCCTTGTCGACGGCCTGACGGGCCGCTTTGAAGGTATTTTTGCGACGGCCGTAAAAGCCTTTTGCGGCGTCGGTAACTTTTTTATGGCGGGCGTGGGTGACTGTGCCACCTTTGGTTCTAGGCATTTCTCAAGCTCCTCAGCGTGCGTATGGCATATAGGATTTGACCAACTTCTGATCGGGTTCGCTCAGCACGCGTGTGCCGCGGGCATTCCGCAAAAATTTGTTGGACCGCTTGATCATGCCGTGCCGTTTACCGGCAGAGCCGCCGACGACTTTACCCGTCGCCGTCACTTTGAAGCGCTTTTTGGCACTCGACTTCGTCTTCATCTTAGGCATTTCCATCTCCTTCATTAGGACGGTTCATAAACACCCTCGGCATGCCACTTTGGCCGGGGTGCTTGTCGAAGTGCGCCGGATAGCCGGGAAAGGGCTGTCTGGCAAGGGAAAATCGTCCCTGGCGCGGGGCAGTTTTGGGTTATTCAGGATCAGACGGCAGGATCAGCCGTTCATCGCAGGGCGCAACCCGCAGGATGTTCGTGGTGCCAGACTGTCCAAAAGGCACACCGGCAGTGACAACCAGTTGATCCGTGGGCTGCGCGAAGCCTTCGGTGCGTGCGGCGCGCGCAGCATTGACGACGGCTTCTTTGAAGCGAGAGACTTCCTCGGTCTTTACGCAATGCAGACCCCAGGTCAGCGCCATCCGACGCGCAGTGCCAATCCGCGAGGTCATTGCGATGATTGGAACGCCGGGCCGTTCGCGGGCCACAAGCGACGCGGTTTGACCCGACTGCGAGAAACAGCAAATGACTTTGATGTCAGCCGTTTCGGCGATCTCGCGGGCGGCGGAAACGATGCCATCAGCGACGGATTGCTTCGGACCACCCCGGCTTGCCTCGATAACTTCCCGGTAGGTCGGGTCACTTTCGACCTCAAGCGCTACGGCGTTCATCGTCCGCACCGCTTCGATCGGGAAGCTGCCGGCGGCGCTTTCAGCGGAAAGCATGACCGCATCGGTGCCTTCGTAGATGGCTGCGGCAACGTCCGAGACTTCTGCGCGGGTTGGCATCGGGCTGTCGATCATCGATTCGAGCATCTGCGTGGCGACGATAACCGGCTTAGCGGCCATGCGGCATTTGCGGATGAGGCGTTTCTGGATCGGTGGCACGCACTGCACGGGCAGTTCAACACCAAGGTCACCGCGCGCAACCATGATGCCGTCAGACACGGCGAGGATATCGTCAAACGCGGCTACGGCAGCGGGCTTTTCGATCTTCGACAGGATCGCGGCGCGCCCTTGCGCCAATTCACGCGCTTCGGCGACATCGGCAGTGCGTTGCACGAAGCTAAGGGCCAGCCAGTCGACGCCAAGACGGCAGACAAATTCGAGGTCTTTGCGGTCTTTATCGGACAAAGCGGCCAGCGGCAGCACAACGTCGGGGACGTTCACGCCTTTACGATTCGAGATCGTACCGCCGACTTTAACGGTGCAATCGGCGAAATCAGCGCCGCATTTTTCAACCTTGAGGCGGATTTTACCATCGTTCACAAGAAGGCTGGAGCCGGGTTCGAGTGCCTCGAAAATCTCTCTGTGAGGAAGCTGTACACGAGTCAAGTCGCCGGGTGCTTCGTCCAGATCAAGACGGAACGCCTGACCCACTTGAAGTTCCTCGCCATCATCGCTGGCAAACACGCCAACGCGCAGCTTCGGGCCCTGAAGGTCGGCCAAAATGGCAATTGGGCGGCCCGTTTCGACCTCGATCTCGCGGATAATCCGGTGGCGCTCTCCAATCTCGGCGTGTTCGCCGTGGCTCATGTTCAGGCGGAACACATCTGCACCGGCATCAAAAAGCGCCCGAATCATTTCCTTATCGCTGGAAGCCGGGCCCAGGGTAGCAACAATCTTTACGTTGCGCTGACGTCTCATGCACGGAACTCCTCGTTCGGTCTTTTCATTGGCTTGGAGGCTTATTGCCGGAAATGTTAGCGCGTGACAACTGGCGCTTTCCAATAGGCGTCGATAGAGACAGCCTATGCAGAGCGATGGTCACAGCCTAAGTTGGGAACCTTACCATATTTTGGGAGGCGAACGCGCTTCGCGATGGCTGGTGGTGTGCGATCATGCCACAAACCGAGTGCCGGACTGGGTGAACGGTGGCGATCTTGGTATCGCAGCCACAGATATGGCGCGCCACATCGCGTTTGACGTCGGTGCCGCTGGCGTTGCGGTGCGATTGGCCGAGAGGCTGGGAGCCCCTGCGGCGCTTTCCAATTTCTCGCGTTTGGTGATCGACCCGAATCGGGGCGAAGATGACCCAACTCTGGTCATGCAGCTTTATGACGGGACGCTGATCGGCGCCAATCGCGGGATTTCGCTCGAGGGAGTGAGCGAGCGTTTGGAGAAGTGTTATCGCCCCTACCACGCGGCCGTGGCAGACCTTGCCGCGCGGAGCGACGATACGGTGATTGTATCGGTGCATTCCTTTACGCCACAGTTTCGCGGTCGCCCGATGCGGCCCTGGCATTGCGGACTGCTTTACGGCGATGACACGCGCCTTTCGCTGCCTTTGGTGCAGCTTCTGGAACAGGTTCCGGGACTGATTGTGGGGGCGAACAAGCCCTATTCCGGCTATCTGACAGGCGACACAATTGATCGCCATGCTATTGCATTGGGGCGGCAGAATACTTTGATCGAGATCAGGAACGATTTGATCGAAACCGACGCGGGTCAGGCCGAGTGGGCTGACCGATTTGCCAGCCTTCTTCCGCAGGCGCTGGCTATAGCTGAAAGCTGAGGAGACACTTGCATGGATATTGACGACCAGACCCGGATCGAGCTGGAGGCGGCGGCCTTTCGGCGATTGCAGAAGCATTTGATGGACGACCGCGCCGATGTGCAGAACATCGATATGATGAACCTTACCGGGTTCTGTCGGAACTGTTTGTCGCGTTGGTATCAGGAAGCGGCCAGCGTGCGCGGCATTGAAATGTCAAAGGACGAGGGGCGCGAGATGTTTTACGGCATGCCCTATGCGGACTGGCGCGCGCAACATCAGACCGAGGCGACCGACGATCAGAAAAGTGCGTTTAAGAGGGCGTTCGAGGAGAATGTCGGGACCGGGGAATAACGCTACCGACTGCCCGTGGTCCGATCGGGCTGACTTGGCCACCACGCAGCCAAAACATCGGGAGATGGCGCGGGCGGCCAAAGCAATAGCCCTGAAACCGGTCACATCCCAAATCAGCCAAAAGTGGTGTATGCGCTTTCGGCTCGACGCTTTCGGCTGTGATTTTGATCTCCAGCGCCCGCCAGAGATCCATAATTGAGCGCACCATGCCGGCAGAGCGGGGGATGACGTGATTGGCCTGAACAGTCTCGGAGCTTTAAGGGTTCCCTGAGCCTGAGTGCAAAAAATGCATTGAAATCTAACGCGTTTCCGCCTCAGATCGCAGTTTTACGGCTTTCGTCGAGGTAAATCTCGCGCAGACGCATCGCGACCGCCCCCGGTGTGCCGTCCCCAATCGACGCGCCGTCGATCTCGACTATGGGCATCACGAAAGTCGAGGCCGAGGTGATGAACGCTTCGTCGGCATCTTTTGCCTCGTCGATGGTGAACGCGCGTTCTTCGACAACCATCTGCGCTTCTTTGGCAAACCGCAAAACGGCGGCACGGGTGATGCCGTGCAGGATGTCGTTGGATAGATGCCGGGTGATAATCTTGCCGTCTTTGACGATATAGGCGTTGTTCGAGGTGCCTTCGGTGACGTGACCGTCCTCAACCATCCACGCATCATCGCACCCGGCTGCCTTGGCCATCATCTTGCCCATCGACGGGTACAAAAGCTGCACGGTTTTGATGTCACGCCGCGCCCAGCGCTGGTCTTCGATCGAGATGACCTTAAGGCCCTTTTTCGCAGCAGGGCTTTCGGCAATGGATTTGGCTTGGGTGAACAAAACAAGCGTTGACGGGACTTTTACCGGGTCAGGAAACGCAAAATCGCGGTCAGCATCAGCGCCGCGCGTGACTTGCAGATAGATCATGCCCTCTTGCAAATCGTTGCGCGCCATCAATTCTCGGTGGATGTCCAGAAGTTCGTCCATCGTGACGGGGGCCGCCATATCAAGCTCGTTCAGGGACCGGGTCAGCCGTCGCGCGTGTCCGTCAAAATCCAGAATTTTGCCTTCAAGAACACTGGTGACCTCGTAGACCCCATCAGCAAAGAGGAACCCGCGGTCGAATACCGACACTTTGGCCTGATCTTCAGGGACGTAGTCGCCGTTTACATAAACGATACGGGTCATGGGCGGTTTCCTTTGCAGGTAGCAGGGCCATAGCAGGCATTGGGATCCGGAATATTTTTGAACGGCTGCGGGTGCAAGCCCCTAGCCCCAAAGTGCGGCGACAGGCGCGTGCAACCCGGCCTTGTCATAGGCCAGCGGCGGGTTGCGGTCTTCGGCCAAAAGGAGCGGGCCATCAAGATCGACGAAAGCGGCGCCCTGCGCCAGAAGTGTGGCGGGCGCCATGGCAAGCGACGTGCCGACCATGCAGCCGATCATCAGCCCGTATCCCTCGGCAAGAGCGGCGTCTTTCAGGGCAAGCGCTTCTGTCAGACCGCCGGTCTTGTCGAGTTTGATATTTGCGATGTCATATTTGCCGGCAAGACCGGGCAGCGACGCGCGATCATGGCAGCTTTCGTCGGCGCAGACCGGTAGGGGGCGCTCGATCTCGGCGAGCATGTCGTCGGCACCCGCGGGCAGAGGTTGCTCAACCAGCAGCACGCCAAGGCGGATAAGATGCGGCGCAAGGTCGGCGTAGATGTCGGCCGTCCAGCCCTCGTTGGCATCAACGATGATGTCAGTTTCGGGAGCGCCGCGACGGACTGCTTCGAGTCGGGCCATATCGTCGGGCGTGCCGAGTTTGATTTTCAAAAGCGGACGGGACGAGTGGCGCGCCGCCGACTTTTCCATGTTCTCAGGCGTATCAAGCGATAGGGTGAAGGCGGTGGTTAACGCCGCCGGAGCGGGCACGCCCACAATGTCCCAGACGCGCTTTCCCGCCTGTTTTGCTTCCAGATCCCACATCGCGCAATCGACGGCGTTGCGCGCGGCGCCCGCTGGAAGCGTCTCTTGCAGCGCGGGCCGCGTGATGGTTTCGGGAAGCGCGCGGATTTCGTCCATCACCGAGGCGAGCGTTTCGCCATAACGCGCATAAGGCACGCATTCGCCACGGCCAGTGACGACGCCATCGCTGACAGTGACAGTCAAAACCTCGGCGGCATCCCGCGAGCCGCGCGAGATGGTAAACGTCTCGGCCAGCCGGAAGGTTTCGGCCTTAACCTTGATTAACATGCGCTGCGCCTTCTTTCTGTCAGGTCGTGTGTATCCGGGGAAACCGCGTTCTTAAAGCGCGCTTAGGGCGTCGACCAGACGACCGGCTCCGTGCCGATAGGGATCCACGGTGGGCAAACCCATGCGATCTTCGATTTCGGCGCAAACTGCGAAGGCTTCGGCGTCGGAAAGTGCTTTGGTGTTGACCGAAATGCCGGCGACCACACAGGCAGGGTTGGCGATCCGCGCAAGGGGCAAAGCCATATCGCGCAGCTCTTCGAGCTTTGGCAATGCAAAGTCCGGCAGACCGCGCATGTGGGTGCGGGTCGGCTCGTGGGCAAGGATCAGCGCGTCGGGCTGTCCGCCGTGGATCAGCGCCATGGTCACACCAGAATAGGACACGTGCCAAAGACTACCCTGCCCTTCGATGTGGTCCCAGTGATCGGCGTCAGCGTCCGGGGTAAGCCATTCGACAGCTCCCGCCATAAAGTCGGCGACGACGGCATCAAGAGGAATGCCTTTTCCAGTGATCAGGATGCCAGTCTGGCCGGTAGGGCGAAACGTGGATTTCATCCCGCGCTTCTGCATTTCTGTGTCCATCGCAAGGCCCGTGTACATCTTGCCGACCGAACAGTCAGTACCAACGGCCAGACAGCGCTTGCCGGTGCGATTTGTTCCGTTAGCGATGGGGTAGGCGACCGACGGGATGCGCACGTCGTGAAGCGTGGCACCTGTGCGGGCCGAGGTGGCCTTCAGCAGGTTCTCATCGCGCAAGAGATTGTGCAGGCCGCTGGCGATATCAAAGCCGATCTCCATTGCTTCGGCCAGCACGTTCAACCACGCCTGCGAAATCATGCCGCCGCGGTTGGCAACGCCAACAACAAGCGTGCGTGCGCCTTTGTCGAATGCCTCTTGCAATGACATATCAGCAGAGCCAACATCGGCGTTGCAGCCTTCCATGCGGAACTGCCCGACAACGTTATCGGGATTCCAGTCCTTAATGCCTTGCGCAACTTTGGCGGCAAGATTGTCGTGGGCGTCGCCCAAGAAGAGAAGATATGGTGTGCGAATCATGACGTGTCCCCGTGTAAGCGTTCACGCCACTTTCACCGGATATAGCGGAAAGTCTTTGCGATATCCGCGCTAGAAACGCCAATGCACCAATATTCTTCGAATAATTTACCGATTGTTCGAAGAATGTTCACTACACCATCGGGGTCGATGGAAAAAGTGTCTCTTCGTGCAGGTGGTCGCGCAGTTCCGCCAAAGGCAGAAGTCCCAGGAAGGCCAGTGCGGCGCGCAGGCTTGTTCGCAAATGCCCGACGTCGCATGTCACGTGCTGCGGAGCTGAAAAGAGACGCGGATCGGGGATGATCGCAGCAACTCGCGCGGCAAAGGCCAAATTGCGTTCGCCGAACCGGTCCCGAAGAAAATTCTCTTCGTCGCGTGCCGTCAAGCAGAGCACTGCAAACGTCGCCCCGCCAAAAGCGAGGGTCAAGACCGCGCAGCCGACAAGAATGCCGAACCCCACGATGGACATCGTTAAGAACAAATAGAGAGGATGGCGGCAGATCGAATAAGGGCCATCCTATGTGAGTTCGGCAACTTCATGGACGGCCTGGTAGTGTTCTCATGCAGTTCGTGTGAACAACAAAAGCGGCTTAGATGACACACAAAAACCACCCTTAAGATCATGATGCGGTGGCGTTGCCGGGCTGTGAAGGATGTCGTTTGCCCGGAGAACGCTCCTAAAGCGGGACATGATTGAGGTACGCCCGTGACCGAACACATGCAATCTTCGGTATATTGTGGTGGCGGTAAAATGCTGCATGCGCGAAATGACTTGCATGCCGCAACGCAACATAATACCAAATGCTAAATCCAAAACGAAAGAAAGTTACGCATATGTCGTTCCGTCTTCAGCCTGCCGCCCCTGCCCGTCCGAACCGTTGCCAGCTGTTTGGCCCCGGATCGCGACCTGCGATTTTTGAGAAGATGTCGGCGTCCGATGCGGATGTGATTAACCTTGATCTGGAAGATTCAGTTGCTCCTTCGGACAAGGACGAGGCGCGCCGCAACATCATCCAAGCGACGCATGATGTGGATTGGGGCACCAAGTATCTGACCGTGCGGATCAATGGGCTGGATACGCCTTATTGGTATCGTGATGTGGTTGATTTGCTGGAGAACGCCTCGGATCGGCTCGACCAGATCATGATCCCGAAGGTCGGATGCGCGGCGGATGTTTATGCGGTGGACGCTTTGGTGACGGCCATTGAGAGCGCCAAAGCACGCCGCAAGCCGATTAGCCTTGAGGTCATTATTGAGACCGCTGCAGGCATTGCTCATGTGGAAGAGATTGCCGCAAGTTCCCCGCGTTTACAGGCGATGAGCCTTGGGGCAGCGGATTTTGCGGCCTCGATGGGGATGCAGACAACGGGCATCGGTGGCACGCAGGAAAACTACTATATGCACCGCGAGGGCGAGAAATTCTGGTCCGATCCGTGGCACTGGGCGCAAGCCGCAATTGTGGCTGCGTGCCGCACGCACGGCGTTTTGCCGGTGGATGGTCCGTTCGGAGATCTCAGGGACGACGAGGGCTATCGCGCACAGGCGCGGAGGTCGGCGACGTTGGGAATGGTCGGTAAATGGGCGATCCACCCCAAGCAGGTCGCGATTGCCAACGAGGTGTTTACGCCATCGCACGAGGCCGTGACCGAAGCCCGCGAAATCCTTGCGGCGATGGCACAAGCCCAAGCCATAGGCGCAGGCGCTGCGGTTTATAAAGGGCGGCTCGTAGACCTCGCAAGCGTGCGACAGGCCGAGGTGATCGTGCGGCAATCCGAGATGATTGTCGCAGGTTAGGCCTTGCCCGACATTGCGATCGCTTTGGGCGCTTTACAGCTGCGGGATTCCGAAAGCCGAAACGCTTGCCAGTTTTGGAGTTCTGGTGCTAGCGTGGGGTTACCTAACCGGGCAGCGGGGTGTCTTCCGGACCCGCCCGACGTCAAGAATGACGCGTGAAATCCCCGCAGAACCGGCGTGCTTTCAGGCACGCTTTTTCTGAAACGCACCGGCCGTTTGCTCGGTGCTAAAATACGGGAGATCAGAGATGAAAACAGTTGGTGTTGTCGGGCTTGGGGATATGGGCAGCGGATTGGCGCTGAACCTTATCAAAAATGGTTTCGATGTGGTTGGGATAGACTTGAAGCCCGAGCGAATGGCGGCCTTTGCCGATATGGGCGGGCGTGCTGGAACGCTGAGCGAGATCGGGCGGGCGTCGGCCGCCGTCTTTGTCATGGTGATGAAGGGCGACGACGCGAAGGACGTGATCTTTGACCCGGATGGGCTGATGGCCAATATGGCCGAGGGCTCGGCGGTGATTTTGAGCGCAACGGTGAAGCCAAGCGAGGCCCGCGCGATTGGTGCGGCGATGGAAGGGTCAGGCGTTCATCTGATTGATACACCAGTGTCGGGCGGGTTCCCGGGCGCGCAGGCGGGCACGTTAACCATGATGGCGGCAGCTTCCGGGGATGTGCTGGACGCGTTTGCGCCGGTGATGGAGGCGGTTTCGGCGAATATCCATCGGGTCGGTGACAAGCCCGGGGATGGGCAGACGGTGAAAGCCTGCTTGCAATCGCTGATCGGGGCACAATTTTCGGCGACGTTCGAGGCGGCGGCTTTGGCCGCTAAGGCGGGGGTTTCGGGGCAGGTTTTGCTGGACGTGTTTTCGACCTCTTCAGCGGGCTGTGGTGTGGTGAACAACGCGCTTGAGAAGATCATAGATCGCCAGTTTGAGGGCACCGGAAGCCACATCAATACGATGCACAAGGACCTTACAATCTCGATGGGATTGGGCGAGGAACTTGGTGTGCCGCTTCATACGGCGGGGTCGGCGATGCAGATATTTCATGCAGGGCGGACGAAGTATCCAAACGGGGACAACTGGGTATGCACGCGGGTGATTGAGGAGATCGTCGGCGCGGAATTGCACCGTGATCCGAATGTGTGATGGCGGCGTCGGCGCTTTCGCGCCCGGAGGGCGCTCTGCCCCTCATCCCGAGGTATTTGAAAAGGATGAAGGGAGACCGTGTCGATGAAACTTGGTGTTATCTGCGACGGGATTAGTCGGGATCTGGGTCATACCGTTGATGTGATGGATGAATTTGGGTTGGAATACGCAGAGCTGCAGTTTGTCGGCAGACATGAGGTGGGGGATCATTCGCCCGCCGAGATCGCTGGGATCGATGCGCTCTTACGGGATCGGGGAAAGCCAGTGTCGTGTCTTTCGCGGCATGTGTTTGCGGGGATGACGTCGGCCAACCGGCCGGGTGATGACCTTCATACGACCCATATGGATGCGCTGAAGCGGGTGATCGATATGGCGCATGTGGTGGGGTCCCCGTTGGTACGGATCATGACGCAGAAGAAGGAGCAGATCCTTTGGGGCAGTCATGGTGCTGAAAAGTGGAACGTCGCCCATGGAGCATGGGACACGATGGCGCCGATGATTGCGCCTGCCGTTGAACTCGCGCGCGCCGAGGGCGTGGTTCTGGTGGTCGAAACCGGGAATGGGACGATGGTCAATTCCAACTATACGGCGCGGCGGCTGATCGACGAGTTGGATGCCAAGGACGCTTTGCAGGTGCTTTGGGATCCGGCGAACAATTGCTGGTGTCATGAGCGGGCCTATCCCGAGGGCTACGACGCGGTGCGCGGTGGCTATCTGGGGCATGTGCATATCAAGGATGTGAAGGTGGATACACCGCGCGCGACCCTGGAGATACGGCCCATGGGCGAGGGGCAGTTGGGGCCTTTGTTTGGCGATATTGCCGAAGCCTTAAAAGCCGATGGCTATGACGGGGTGGTGTCGTTCGAGAGCGTTTACCATCCAGGAGACGGGGACTTCGAGGCCGGGTTCCGTCAGAATATCGGGGCGTTCAAGGCGCTGTTTGGCTGAGGCTTTACCAGAGAGATTTCTCGGCGCGGGCGGGCCATTCAAGATCGAAGTCGGCGCCGCCAACCTCGCCCGAGGTCATCTCTTTCAAGATGTCTCCCGGACTTGGCAGGCCGTCGCTTTCGTCGCCTGCTGTCCAGAGGCGTGCCCGCATGATGGCGCGGGCGCACTGGAAGTAAACCTGCGTGATGCCGATCACGATGACCGAGCGCGGGTGCGCACCGTCGCGTTCGAAACGGGTGAGCATGTCGGGGTCTGCAGTGACTTTGGCGTTGCCATTGATCCGCACGACGTTGGTTGATCCCGGCACCATGAACATCAGCGAAACGCGTGGATCGCGGACGATATTGCGCAGGCTATCGATGCGGTTGTTGCCGCGCCAATCAGGCATCGCAAGGGTTCTATCGTCAATCTCCGTCACGACGGGGCTGTCGTCTCCGCGCGGGCTGCCGTCAGACCCTTCGGGGCCGACGGTGGTCAGAACGCAGAACCGCGAGGCCATAATCCAGCGGCGATACACAGGCACCATCCGGTCCGCGACTTTGCGCGTGGAAGGTGCTTTGGGCGTGCCATAAAGCGCTTCGAGTTGTTCGATGGTTTCGATCATTGGGGGCCTCTTGCTTCGGCGAGAAGTCGGTCAGAGTTGGTTTCAACCGTCTCTTCGAGTTTAACCATGAACTCTTTGACGCCGAGGCCCGGCGGTATCGGGTCGAGGAATTCGACGACAGCGGTGCCGGGAAGTCTGAGGTAACCGCGTTTGGGCCAGAAGTGACCTATATTGGTGGCGATGGGAATGCAGGTCTGGCCAAGCTGATTATAGAGAAAGCCGGTACCAGCTTTGTATGGTTTTTTGTCGTCGGGTGCGACGCGGGTGCCTTGGGGGTAGATCACCAGTTGGCCCGGATAGCTGCGGCCCTTTTCGACGTCGGCTTTCATTTTGTTGATGGCTTGCCCGCGCTTGCCACGGTCAACCGGAATGCAGCCAGCGCGCAAGGCATACCAGCCAAGAAGCGGAGCGTAGATCAGCTCGCGTTTCATGATGAATTTGCCACGCGGGATGGCGTGGTAAATCACGATGATATCGAAGAAAGACTGGTGTTTTGCCGCGATCATCACTTCGTCCACCGGAGGTGTACCGCGGACTTCTACCTTGAGGCCAATCATCCATGAGGCGCACCAGATGCTGAAGCGGCACCATTCGTGGCAGGCTTTGACGGCCCATTTCGCGTCCCAAATTGCGAAGGGGGCAAAGACGATTGCGTAGCACAGCATCGAGACATAGAGCGTGATGTTGAACAGCATTGATCGGGCAAGTTGCATGGGCTATCCGGCCTCTTTCAAGCGGCGCGCGGCGGCGGCGCGGGTGGCGGCGAAGGCAAGCGCGGCGGCGGCCAGTGGAACCAGAAGCGGCCAGATCCATTCCGCTCCCTGAAAGCCAACGGCGCTGGCAAGACCACCCCCTGCAACCGTGGGGATTAGGGCGACCGCGAAAAGGCCGATGATCGTGCCCGCGGCGGCACCGGCAAGCGTGCGCAAACTGAAACGGCGGGTAAAGGCGCGGGTGATATAGCTGTCTTCCGCTCCCACAAGGCGCAAGACATCGATCACCTGGCCATTTGCGGAAATAGCGGCCGAGGCGGCAAGGGCGACGGTGACCCCGGTAACAATTGCGATAAGAAGCAGCGCGATAAGCGAAAGCGTGCGCAACCCGCGCGCGGCGTCGACCATAGGTGCGCGCCAGCGGCCGTGGTCGTCATAGACGGCTCCGGGCGCTTCGGCGGCAAGGCGTTGGCGCAGGCCTATCACGTCGGGGCCATTTTCAGTCAGAGTGACGTCGATCAGGATCGGCAGACGCAGGGTTTCAATCGGCAGATCAGAGCCAAACCATGGTTGCAACAAAAGCGCCTGTTCATCGTTCGACAGCCGTCTTGTGCCACCAATGCCGGGGGTTTGAGACAGGATAGTTTCAACCGTCTCGGCCTGAACAGCGGCCATCTCGACCGGAGCGGAAATGCGGACTGTTGCAGTGTCAGCAAGCGAGGCTTCCCAGTCGCCCGCCTGCCGTCCAGCAGACAACGCGAGGGCAAGAACGAAGACTGCCAGGAAGGCCATGGCGGCGGCGCAAGCGATTGTGAGCATCGCGGTGTAGCCAGTGCGGGGGACGACGCTTTCGGCAGAGGTATCGCCCTTGAGCAGGAGGAGAAGCGCGTTCAAAGTTCGGCTCCGGCAAGTTCGACAGCACCGTCGCGCAGACGCAGAACACGGGTCGAAACGCGTGTTTTTGCCTGCCTTATCAGAGACATATCATGCGTAGCGCAAAGCACAGTTTTGCCTAAGAGGTTGAGTTCAATCAGAAGGCCAAGGATTTTCAGCGACATTTCCCAGTCGACGTTGCCGGTGGGTTCGTCCGCCAAAATGATGTCAGGTGACAAGATCACAGCACGGGCAAGGGCGGCGCGTTGGCGTTCGCCGCCCGACAATTCGGGCGGGCGATGATCGGAGAGCGCGTTCAGACCAACCCAGTTCATCAGCTCGGACATATCGGTGCGCGCGGCCTCGACGTTTCCGCCGGACACGGTCACCGGAAGCAGCACGTTTTCAGCGACACTTAGGTGGTCGATGAAGCGGCAATCCTGATGCACAACGCCGATGCGGCGGCGCAGGCGGGCGATGGCGTCGCGGTCCATGTGGCCCGTGTCTTCGTCAAAGAGCGTGACGCGGCCTTCGGTCGGCTGCAGTTCGCCGTAGCAAAGTTTGATGAGGGTGGTTTTGCCCGCGCCAGAGGGCCCCGTGAGGAAGTGAAAGCTGCCCGGCGCAAGTTGAAGCGACACGTCTCGAAAGAGCGTGTTGTCGCTATAACTCATTGTGACAGAGTTCAGCGCGATTGCAGATCGGTCAGCCATGTCGCGACGCTTTTGCCTTAGTCGTGAGATGCATGCAACGACGCTTTGAGTTCGGCGTGGAAAGTGGTAAACACCAGCGAACGCCGAAACGGGCTGTGGTGAACACCGGTCCGGCGGCATAGAGGCTAAAAAGAGCAAGGGCAATAAGATGCGATTGATCTGTCCCAATTGCACGGCGCAATACGAAGTCGACGCAACCATGATCCCCGACGAGGGACGTGACGTGCAATGTTCGAATTGCGGGCACACGTGGTACGAGCTTGCACCGCAGGCAAAAGAAGCTTTGGCGCCCGATGCCGCGCCGGACGTCGATCCCGAACCATGGGAGACGCCTGAGGTTGAGGCGGACGGCGACCCCGAGATTGCGCCGGGGCCTGAGTTGGAGCCGGAACCAGAATTTGAACCTGCGTCCGAAATTATGTCTGAGGCACCGGAGCCGGAGGTTGAGGAGCCTTGGGAAGCGGAACGTAAACCTGAACCTACGCCTGAACCGGAAGACGACGAGGATGACGACGATCAGGACGACAGTTGGGACTGGCCGGAAACACGTCTGCTTTCCCCGGCGGAAGACCCTGACACGCCCGTGGGGGCCAAGCTGTCCAACATGCGGCGTCCGGCGGATGTGGCAGCCCTTGATTTGCTGCGCGAAGAGGCCGAGCGTGAGATTTCTAGGCGCAAGCCGTCAACCACTTCATCGCTTGAGGTTCAGACCGATTTCAGCCTGGACGCCCCTGCCGAAGAAGAGACCCCGTCGCGGGCTTTGAAGGCGCGGATGGCGCGACTTAATACGCGCGATGCCTTGGCAGAAGCGGAAGACGAATACGTCGAGCCACGGCGCGAATTGCTGCCGGATATGGATGAAATCAACTCGACCTTGCGACCCGGTGGGGACCGCGACACCCGGCATGCGCGCTCGCCCGACGAAGAGTTGCTGCATCGCAAAGGCTTCCGGATTGGGTTTGTGGCCTCGGTTGGAATCGCGGCCGTGATGGTGATCGCCTATGCATGGGCGCCGTCGATTGCATCTGCCCTGCCACCCACGGAAGGCGCTTTGATTTCTTATGTGGATGTCGCGAATTCAGCGCGAGATGCGCTTGACACTCTGTTCGGTGGCGGTGCTTAGCCTGTCTTAACGCTTGCGCGTGACTTTCCGCTTTTTGCTGGCCGCTTTGGTTGCTTTGCGCCGCACGGGGCCGCCGCGACGACGCGAGGTGGGGCCGCGTTTGATAGCTTTGCCGTCGACGTTGAGCAGTTCCAGCATCAGGCCGCCGGTGACCGGGACGGCTTCGGCCAGGCGCACCGTGACGCGCAGGCCAAGACCAAGCGTCAGGCCGGTGTCAGAGCCTTGGAGCGTTTGGCTGTCAGCGTCGAAGTGGAAGAATTCCGAGCCAAGCGAACGCACCGGGATCAACCCGTCAGCGCCGGTTTCATCAAGTTTCACGAAAGCGCCGAACCGTTGAATGCCCGAGATACGGCCCGTCAGTTCGGCGCCGATCCGATCAGACAGGAACGCCGCCAAGTAGCGATCGGAGGTGTCGCGTTCGGCGATCATCGAACGGCGTTCGGTATCAGAGATATGCATGCCAGTTTCTTCAAGGTTTTCGACCTCTTGGTGAGACAGGCCGTCGTCACCCCATTTGTGGGCCGACACAAGCGCACGGTGGACGATCAGGTCAGCGTAGCGCCGGATCGGCGAGGTGAAGTGAGCGTAAGATTGCAGCGCAAGACCGAAGTGGCCGAAGTTTTGCGGAGCGTAATAGGCTTGGGTCATTGACCGCAATGTGGCGATATTGATCTGTTCGCTGTAGTCCGTGCCAGCAGCGGCGTGCAACAAGCGGTTAAGGTGCGCGGTCTTAAGGACCTGCCCCTTTGCAAGCGTGAGGCCCGCAGATTGTGCTGTTTCGCGCAGAGCGTCGAGTTTTTCAGGGTTCGGTTCCTCGTGGACGCGGTACAGGAGCGGTTGCTTTTTCGCGACAAGCGTTTCGGCAGCGGCGACGTTGGCCAGCACCATAAATTCCTCGATCAGCTTGTGCGCATCAAGGCGGTCTCTGAAAGCAACGGATGTGACGCGGCCGTCGTCGTTCAGGATGATCTTTCGCTCGGGCAGATCCAGATCAAGCGGCTGGCGTGCTTCGCGTGCTTTTTTAAGGGCAGCGTAGGCGGCGTACAGCGGCTTCAAAACACAATCAAGAAGCGGCGCGGTGCGGTCGTTCGGCCTGCCGTCGATAGCATCCTGCACTTCTTCGTAGTGCAGAGATGCCAGAGATTTCATCAGGCCGCGCACGAATTTATGACCGATCTTTTCCCCCGCCGTGTTGATCTGCATTCTGACGGCAAGGCAAGCGCGCGGCACCCCTTCGTGAAGCGAGCAGAGATCACCCGACAAACGATCCGGCAGCATCGGCACGACTCGGTCGGGGAAATAGGTTGAATTGCCGCGCTTGCGCGCCTCCTGGTCAAGCGCTGATCCGGAGCGGATATAATGAGCGACATCGGCGATAGCGACCCAGACGACATGGCCACCTTCGTTTTTGGGATCATCATCGGCGTGGGCGAAGCAAGCGTCGTCGTGATCGCGGGCATCGCTTGGGTCGATGGTGATCAGCGGCATTTCCGTGAGATCTTCGCGAGCCTTGAGGTCTGCGGGCTTCATCCCGTCAGCTTCTGCTATGGCCTCATCAGGGAAGTCATCGGGGATGCCGTGTTGGTGGATCGCGATGAGCGAGACGGCTTTGGGCGCAGACGGATTCCCAAGCCGGGCGACGATGCGCGCCTTGGGCAGGCCCATGCGGTCCTTCGGGCCGGCCTGTTCGGCTTCGACCAATTCGCCGTCTTTCGCGCCGTTTATGGCGTCGCTTCCGACACGCCATTCGCGGTCAGCGCCTTTGTCGATCGGCAGGATACGGCCGCCTTCGGCGTGTTTGCGGAAAACACCCAACAGGCGTTTAGGGTTCGTGCCGATGCGGCGAATGAGGCGGCCTTCATAGGCGTGATCTTCGTCTTTGACCTGAGTTAGACGGGCAAGGATGCGGTCTCCTGCGCCAAGGGCGGGTTCGGAGGCCTTCAGGATCAGGAGGACGCTGGGTTCGGCGCCTTCGCCCTCCCATTCAAGCGGGCGGGCGAAGAGGTCGCCATCGGCGTTTGGTTCGATAACTTGCAGAACTGAAACGGGCGGCAGGCTCTCGGGATCACGGTAGGTCTTGCGATGCTTTTCAAGGTGGCCGTCTTCTGCAAGCTCTTTCAGCAGGCGTTTAAGGTCGATGCGGGCCGCGCCTTTGATGCCAAAGGCTTTGCCGATGTCACGCTTGTTGGTCCGGGTCGGATTTTCCGAGATCCATGCGAGAATTTCGTCTTTTGTGGGGATGCTTGCCATGCGTGCGGGCTATCATGGGGCGTGGCGCGCGTCACGAGGGATTTATCTTACGGGAGCGCTGCCCCGTCCGCCTCATGCGCCCCCCCCAAGGTGTTTTTGAATGGGTGACGTCAGAGATCGGTTGCAGTGTCGACGTCGCGCAGGGTGGCGGTTTTGGCGATAGGGGTGGGGAGGGTTTTTTCTGTGTCTTTCAGCGCGTGCTCGGTTGACCAGCGGACGTTTTGGAACAGGGTCGGTGGCGCACGCCGGGGGTGTTTCACGCCGACGAGCCAGTAGCCGCCGTCGGGGGCGGGGCCAAGGACGGACGCGTTTTCGCCCAGAACGCGAAAAGCCTGCGCGATATGGGGGGAGGTTACGCCGGGGATGTCCGCACCGATAACCAGGGTCGGGCCTGTGGTGGAGCGCAGCATGCGGGCCATGCGGTCCCCGAGGTTTCCAGGGCCTTGAGGGAGCCGTGCGATATCTTCAGGCCAGACGCGGCTTTGCAGGCCTTCGCGGTCCGGCGCAACAGCGAGGATGATGTGCCAGCGCGGGTCCCGCAGGCGGCGGATCAACGCGCGGGTTTGGTGACGAAACCACCACGCCGCGTGGGTCATGCCGATGTCGCGTCCCAAACGAGTTTTGGCGTAGCCGGGGCGCGGTTCTTTGACCATGATGACGAGGGTCGGCTGCCTCACAGCGGGCGAACCATTTCCTGATGCGGCATGCCTGCGTCGACAAACTCGTCGCCTATCTGGCCGAATCCGAGGGATTCGTAGAAGGCGACGGCCTCGATCTGTGCGCCAAGACGGGCTTCGGTCAGGTGCGGGCGGGACGCGAACTCTGCAAGGGCGGCGCGCACGATGGCGGCTCCTATACCTTTGCCGCGGTGAGCTTTAAGAACGGCAAGGCGGCCAATTTTGCCCGTGGTGCCTTTTTCGAGGAGCCGCGCGGTGCCGACCGGGCTGCCGTTGTCGGTGGCGAGCAGATGCGTGGCAGTATCGTCCAAACCGTCAATGTCTTCTTCAAGGCCGATGCCCTGTTCTACCACGAAAACCAGTTTCCGGATCATGTGGCAGGTATCGATATCGCGGGTCGTGGTGATCTTGGTCATGACGTTAGCTTGCGAAATAGTCGTCAAGGATGCGGGCGTAGATCGCCTTCAGGCCGTGGATGTCGGAAAGCTCGACCCGCTCATCGACCTGATGCATGGTTTGCCCGACCAGGCCGAATTCGACCACGGGACAATGGGATTTCACAAAGCGCGCGTCCGAAGTGCCGCCGGTGGTGGACAGTTCTGGCGTGACGCCGGTTTCGGCTTCGACCGCTTTGGCGATCAGGTCCGACAAAGCACCCGGCGGGGTGACGAAGCTTTCGCCTGACACTTGGATTTTCATCGCGATGTCTATGCCTGTTTCATCCGCAACGGCGGCGGCTTGCACTTTTAACCAGTCCGTCAGAGTCGCCGAGGAATGGCTGTCGTTGAAGCGGATGTTGACGGTGGACCGACAAGCGGCGGGGATCACGTTGTTGGCTGGATTTCCCGTATCAAAGGTGGTGACGGCCAGCGTTGAGGCGTCGAAGTGATCCGTGCCATCATCAAGCGCGTGGGTCGCAAGGCGATCCATCAGGCGGGCAAGTGCGGGGACCGGATTCTTTGCGCGATGCGGATAGGCCGAGTGACCCTGCACGCCGGTCGCGGTGAAATAGGCGGTCATCGAGCCGCGACGACCGATCTTGATGGTATCGCCAAGCGTGTTCGGGCAGGTCGGCTCGCCCACAAGGCAGACGTCCATCGCCTCGCCGTTAGTGTCCATCCAGTCGAGAATAGCGCGCGTGCCGTCGATGCCCATGTCTTCTTCATCGCCGGTTAGGGTGATCATGATCGCACCGTCGGGCGGGTTGGTCCGGGCGCGGTCAACAGCGGCGGCGACAAAGGCCGCAACGCCGGATTTCATATCCGCGGCGCCGCGTCCGAACATCGTGGTGCCGTCGATATGCGCGCTGAACGGCGGATAGGTCCAATCGGCGGGATCACCAACGGGCACCACATCAGTGTGGCCGTTGAAGCCGAAGGTTTTGGCATGACCCTTGGGGCCGAAGCGGGCAACAAGGTTCAGGATATTGCCCCGGTCAGCGCGGAAGGTGTCAAAGCCTGCCTCTTTCAGAAGCGAGGCCAAAAGCGGAATGGCACCGCCGTCTTCAGGGGTGACAGAGGCGCACTGGATCAGTCGTGCAGTGAGGTCAGCGGGGTCAATGGTCATAACAACGTGCTACATTGGCCGTTACGCGACTTCAACGCCCGGAATGTGTGAGGATCGCTGACACGGCGTCCGGCAATTGCGAGGCATGGTCGATTAGGGTCGCGGCTCCGACCCAGTCTTCCGGTGTGCCATAGCCCCAGCGCACCGCAATCGCGGGCATGCCAACTTCGGCTGCAGCCCCCATGTCGTGATAGCGATCGCCAGCCATAACCGATGCGTCCGCCGTTTCGCCCGTTTTCTCCAGCGCATAGGCGAGAAGATCGCCCTTCCAGTTGCGGGTACCATCAAGCTCGGGGCCGAACTCAGCCGTCATGAAGGGTGCAAGGCCGAAATGCGCTGTGATTTGCGTGGCATAGGCGTGAGGTTTGGCAGTCATGAGGTAAAGGCGGTGGCCAGCATCGCGCATGGCTTGAAGAGCAGGGATGATGCCGTCGTAGATTTCGGCATCGTACATTCCCGAAGCCTGGTAATGGATGCGGTAGGCGTCAAGGATCGGGTCCGGGTTGGCAATGCCAAGCTTAGCGAAACTATCGATGAAAGGGGGCCCGATCATCCAGGTCAGATCACTGGTGGCGTGGTCATCCATGCCGTGGGTTGCAAAGGCATGCGACAGCGATCCGGTGATGCCGGGCCGCGAATCCATTAACGTTCCGTCAAGATCAAGGAAAACGGCGGTCATTTTTTATCCTCGAAAAAGGGGGTCATTTGCGCGACGATAACGGCGTTGTCGTCCAATGCGCGCTGCATCAGTGCGCGTTCTTCATCGTCGATCTCGTGGCCTCCGGCCTCGCGTTCCTCAACGGTGCCATAGCCGGTGACGTCCAAAGGCGCGACATCGGCTTTTTTCAACACGGCAACAGCCTCGCGGACCGCTTCGGCCTCGTCCACGCCGGTGGCATAACATACAAGCGCACCGCCGGTCGCACCCTTTGGCAAACCGTCACCGTCTTTGCGGCCGATCTGTATAAGAAGCGTGAAGACCTGCTGCGGTCGGGATGTCTTGTCCTTTGCCATGCGACTTTACCTGTCAGACACGAACGCTGGGTGCAAGACGCAGATCAGCTCTTCCAGGGGATCAAAGTAACGGTGGCAGGCTCGGGCGGTGCGAGACCTTCGGGGCGCTGGTAGAGGTTTCGAAACGCCGCCAAAGCAGGCCCCGAAACTTTATCGATCAGGGACCAGATCCACCCGACTTCGGTGGCGTCAGCCCCGGCAAGGATGGCCGAGGTTAAAGATCGCTCGCCGCTACCATCCAAAAGCGTCAGGACGGCCTCTCGCGTCATCTTCAGACATTTCGCAGGCTCCTGAGCGGGCCCAAGGTCGATCCGCCCGGCAAGTTCGGCCGCTTTGAACGCCCTCATCAGCGCCGCGCGCAACGCGGGACAGACAAGAGCGTATTGGGCGTGAAAGGCCACCCAATTCCAGTAAAGCGTATCAGGCGGATCGTCTGCCTGGCGCATATCCGTCAAGACCAAGGCGGTCGCGAACAGGAAGATCGGGAAATCATCATCCGGCAGAGCGGCGGCCAACAAGATCGAAGTATGCACGTCGAAATCGCCTGGATGACGGAATTTTGTGCCCCACGACACAATAGGGGCCAAAATACAGGTACCATTGCCCGTCAAAGACAGGAAACCGGCGATCAACCGCGATCGGGTATCTTGCGACGTCTAGCGGAGCATAGCCCCCAAATCACCAAGCGCCTGGCGTGAGCGGCAACCATCCGCTGAACTCTTAAACATGGCGAATAGATACCCCACGCAAAGCACTCCAGGGGTATTGCCGGGACCGGTCTGAGCTTCTTTCGGTAAAAAAAGTCCTTGGGGGTGAATTTTCCAAGAGGCAAAAACGGGGCAGAAAGCCCCTTCTTTTTTTAAGGATCGAATGCGCCGAAAGGCGCTCTATCTGATCAGTCGCGCAGCAGCTCGTTGATCGCAGTTTTCGAGCGGGTGCGCTCGTCCACGCGCTTTACGATCACCGCGCAATACAGGTTAACACCGTTCTTGGATGGCAGCGATCCCGCCACAACCACCGAATAGGGCGGCACTTCGCCGTACATCACTTCGCCCGTCTCGCGATCGACGATCTTGGTGGATTGGCCGATGAACACGCCCATGCCCAGAACCGCGCCTTCGCGCACAATGCAGCCTTCGACGACTTCCGAACGCGCACCGATGAAGCAGTTGTCTTCGATGATCGTCGGACCCGCCTGCATCGGCTCCAACACGCCGCCAATGCCGACGCCACCAGACAGATGCACGTTCTTGCCAATCTGTGCGCAGGACCCGACCGTGGCCCATGTATCAACCATCGTTCCGCTGTCGACATAGGCGCCGAGGTTCACGAAGCTTGGCATCAGTACAACGCCGGGCGCGATATAGGCGGACTTGCGAACAACGCAGCTTGGCACAGCGCGGAAACCGGCCGCACCCCACTCATCGTCGCCCCAGTCCTTCCACTTGCTGTCGACCTTATCCCACCAGGCACCGCCTTGGGCCGACCCGGTCTGCCGTTCCATGTCTTTCAGACGAAAGCCCAGAAGCACGGCCTTTTTCGCCCATTGGTTCACATGCCATGTGCCGTCTTCACCACGTTCGGCGACGCGCAACTTTCCACCGTCAAGCGCATTCAGCGTGTCTTCGATGGCATCACGGCTTTCGCCCGTTGTGGCGGGCGTGATCTGGTCGCGGGTTTCCCACGCGCTTTCGATGGCGGTTTCAAGTTGGGCGTTGGACATCTTGGTTTCCCCTTGGGTCTAGCGTTGTCGCGCCATTTAGCCTGCGCCGCGCAAAAGGGCAATCAGTCGAAGGGGCCGGGCGCTGGATTGGCGCCGCAAACGAGGACGGCAACGGTCTCGTTTTTTGCCGGCTGGTAGGCCGCGGACATCAGCGCGGCCAAGGCCGCAGCACCCGCCGGTTCAACCCATTGGCGGCAGGTCTTCCACAGAGCGGCTTGCGCTTTGGCGATAGCCTCATCGGTCACTGTGACAGTGGCGATTTGATGCTTTGTCGCCAGATCGAAGCAGATCTGTCCAATCTGGCGCGCACCCAGCGCATTGGCCGCAATCCCGCTGACCTCGACGTCTACAGGCCGGCCCGCAGCGATTGCCGCGTTAAGCGTCGGAGCCAGTTCGGGTTCGACCGCGACGATATTGCGCCGCCCCTGCAACCACGCGAGCGCGCCACCGATCAGACCGCCGCCGCCAACCGCGATCAGGATCGTGTCAGCATCAAGGTTCTGGGATTCCCACTCGCGGAGAAGTGTGCCCTGCCCCGCCACGGTCATCGGCGCATCATAAGCGTGGATTTGCATCGCGCCGGTTTCGACTTCAAAAGCCATCGCCGCTGACAGGGCCTCTGCATACGTGCCCGAAACGACGTGGAGGTCTGCGCCGGTTTCGCGGATCAGAGCAATCTTCGACGGGCCTGCAAGCTCAGGCACATAGATCGTCGCCTTGTGCCCCAAAGCGCGCGCGGCATACGCAACCGCGGCCCCATGATTGCCACCCGACGCCGCAACGACACCTGCTTTTGGCACGCCCGACGACAGCAATGTGGTGAAAGCACCGCGCACTTTGAAACTGCCGGTGGCTTGTGTGTTCTCAAGTTTCAGCGCGACTTCACGGCCCTGAATGAGGCCAGAGGTTTCAAGGATCGGTGTGCGATGAATATGGGGTTCTATAAGCGTCCCTGCGCGTGCGATTTCTTCGACTGTTGGTGCGTTCACGGTAGGAATTCCCCCATTGGACAAGCTTCGACCTTCCTGCCATGCAAGGGGTCCGAGTGACAAGGAGCCGCCCCATGATGGATGATCATCGCCACAGATTTCGCGACGCACACCAAGACATCGAAACCGCAAAGGGCATCCCCGATACGCCACAAACGAGGTCGCCGTCCTATGCCTTGGCTTTTGCGGATCCGGAGTTTCTGTGCCGCGAAGAATTGCGACCTGTGCGGCTTCAGCTTGAACTGTTGAAGCCCGAGATGCTGATGGCGGAATACGGGATCAAGTCGACCGTGGTGCTGTTTGGCGGCGCGCGCATTCCTGACCCGGTTAAAAAAGATAAAGCGCGCACGAAGACCTTGGCAGATTTGTCGACGTTTTACGATGAGGCGCGCGAGTTTGCGAAGATCATCACCGAACGATCCATGGCCGAAGGCAAGGGCGAGAACGTCATCGTCACCGGTGGTGGTCCCGGCGTGATGGAGGCGGGCAACCGCGGTGCCGAGGACGCGGGTGGCGTGTCGATTGGTCTGAATATCGTGCTTCCGCACGAGCAGGCGCCGAACTCTTATGTGACGCCGGAACTGGCATTCAATTTCCACTATTTCGCGATCCGAAAGATGCATTTCCTGATGCGCGCATCAGCAATTGCGGTGTTCCCTGGCGGCTTCGGTACGCTTGACGAGCTGTTTGAGACGTTGACCCTGATCCAGACAGGACGGATGGAACGCGTGCCATTTCTTTTGTTCGGTCGGAAGTTCTGGGAAACGATCATCAACTGGGATGCTTTGTCCAAAGCAGGCACGATTTCTGCGGACGATATTGACCTGTTCCGCTTCGTGGATACAGCGGATGAGGCGATGGAATGTATGGACAACTGGCACCTGCCAGCCACCAAACGGGATGGCATACCGGGACGGTAAGGCCTTGCATCCGTGTGGGCCAGTGATCACTTTAAGATTGGGTAGCGACGAAGGATCTTGAGATGAATTTGATTGCATTTTTGATTATCGGCGGCCTTGCCGGCTGGCTGGCCTCGAAGTTCATGAACAAAAGCTCGGGGCTTTTGTTGAATTTGCTGGTTGGCATTGCCGGCGCTTACATCGGTGGGTTCTTAAGCGGCGCTGTCGGGCTTTCGGCAACAGGCATTGTCGGCGAGCTGATCGTCGCGACAATCGGCGCTGTGGTACTTTTGTGGGTGATCGGACGGCTTAAGAAAGCCTAACCCAAGCCCGCCTCAGCCGCGATTTCTTTGCGGGATTTACGCTCGCGTTCTGTCGCCGACTTCAACTGACCGCAGGCCGCCATAATATCTTCGCCGCGCGGTTTGCGGATAGGAGACGCGTAGCCCGCATTGTAGATGATGTCGGCGAAGGCCTTGATGCGCGACCAGTCAGAACGCTCGTAGGGTGCACCTGGCCATTCGTTGAACGGGATCAGGTTAATTTTGGCAGGAATGCCCTCGATCAGCTTGATCAGACGGCGGGCGTCTTCGTCGCTATCGTTCACGTCTTTTAACATCACATATTCAAACGTTATGCGTTCCGAATTCGACACTTTCGGATACTCGCGCAGCGCTTCGACAAGATCGGCAATGGGCCAGCGCTTGTTGATCGGAACCAACTTGCTGCGAATTTCGTCTGTGGTGCCATGGAAGCTGATGGCAAGCATGCAGCCGATCTCGGTCGCTGTGCGGGCAATTTCGGGGACAACACCACTGGTCGAGAGCGTGATGCGGCGGCGGCTGAGGGAAATGCCCTCGGGGTCCATGGCGATCTTCATCGCGTCGCGGACGTTCTCGAAGTTATAAAGCGGCTCGCCCATCCCCATAAGGACAATGTTCGACAAGCGGCGCGGGCCGGAGTCGCCCGTGCCCTGCCCCGGTGCGGGCCATTCATTAAGATCGTCGCGCGCCACCATGATCTGACCGACGATCTCGCCCGCAGTCAGATTACGCACCAGTTTTTGCGTGCCGGTGTGACAGAACGAACAGGTCAGCGTGCAGCCAACCTGACTGGAAACGCACAACGTGCCGCGATCAGTTTCCGGGATGTAGACGACCTCGACTTCGTGGCCACCAGCGATCCTAACGAGATATTTGCGCGTTCCGTCTTCGCTGACCTCGCGCGTAACGACCTGCGGGATGGCAAGGACGAAGTTGTCTGCAAGCAACGCGCGATAGTCCTTAGAAAGGTTCGTCATCTCAGCAAAGTCGCGCGCGCCCCAATGGTAAATCCACTGCCAAAGCTGGTTCACACGCATCTTGGCCTGCTTTTCAGGAGTGCCGACAGCAATCAGCGCGTCTTTCAATTGCGGGCGGGTCAATCCAACAAGGTTTACAGGCCCCTCGGGGATTTTCCGGGGGATCGTCAGAACGTCTTGCGTGATCGGTGCATCAGTAGCCATGGCCGTTATCCTTTGGTCAAGCTGGGGATATAGGCGAAGCGCAGGCGATACCCAAGGGGAAAGCCCGGCTAGGTCAGCCGGCGCAGTTCGTCTCGGCCTGTTCGATCATTGCGGTCGCACCCAAAAGCGAGAATGTGTCCTTTGTCTGCGTGCCGCGCGACGAGCGCGCGGTCAATACTGCGTTTGTGCCGCGCTTCATGGCTGTCACGATCTTCTGGTCGTCGGCGGGCGTTGCAGGCCAAGCGTATTCGCCTTCGGAAAAAAGCTCGAAACTTAAACCGGCGACTTCCATCGTCACGGTCGAGCCTTCGGCGAAAGGATAGCCGCCTGTGAAGCTGACTTCGCCAGCGATGTTTTGTGCTGGACGATACGTCACAAACAACAGGATATCGCCCCGACGGACTGAAACACTGCGCCCATCGCGAGTGTTTGTAGTCTCTTTCGGCGCAGTTACGGCCCAGCATTCCTTCGGGTCTTCGCCTTCGAACACGGCCCAGTCGGTGTCTGCCGCCACGCGGTTCGTGACCTCCTGAGCCATTGCGCCACTTGCGGAAAATACCAGAAAACTTGCGGAAATCATCGCCTTTATCGGTGCTGTCATAGTCTTTGCCTTTTGCCCTTCGCCCCCGCTCGCGCCCTTATTTACTGGGGTCGGCAGGTCGTGAATGCCCCTTATCAATTTGGCATGAATAGCGTATCTCGGCGTAAAGATGGAACCCCCTGCGGCGGAAATTTGCCGTGAAGCATTTGCGAGCTCTTTCATGGCGGATGCTGGGCTTTTGGCGCAGGCCACACGCGGACCCTTTGTAGAGTCTTCTCACCTTGGTCATGCAGTGATTGCGCGGGCCGATGGGTCGATTGTGGAAAGCTGGGGCAACCCGGACGAGCTTGTTTTTGCACGCTCATCTGCGAAAATGATCCAGGCATTGCCTTTGGTTGAAAGCGGTGCGGGCGCGGGGCTGACGGCTGAGCAACTGGCGCTGGCTTGTGCGTCGCACGCCGGCGAGCGCGTGCATCTGTCGCGGGTGAACCGGTGGCTGGATGATCTGGGTCTTGATGATCACGCTTTGTGCTGCGGACCCCAAGCGTCGAGCGATCCGGATTTTGCCAACCATATGATCCGGCAGGGTACGGATTTACCACGCGCTTTGAACGAGTGTTCGGGCAAGCACGCGGGCTTTTTGACGTTGAACCAGCACTTGGGTGGCGGTGCAGGTTATGTCGACCCCGATCATCCGGTGCAAAGGGCGGTGCGCGAGGCGTTCGAGGACGTGACGGGGCGCGACAGCCCGGGGTTTGGAATTGACGGGTGTTGTGCGCCGACCTTTGCGACAGCCCTACGCGGTGTGGCGCGCGCGATGGCAGTTTATGCAAGTGCGGATGGAAAGTCCGATGCGCGATCAAAGGCGGCGGTAGCATTGCGCGATGCGCTGATCGCGTACCCCGATATGGTTGCGGGAACCGGGCGCAATTGCACGCTTTTGATGCGGGCGGCGTCTGAGCCTGTGGCCGTGAAGTACGGCGCGGAAGGGTTCTTTGCGGCAATGTTGCCGCGCCAAAACCTTGGGATCGCGTTGAAGGTCAGCGATGGCGCGATGCGAGGGGCCGCGGCTGCGATTGCTGCGCTTTTGGTGCGGCTTGGTGCGTTGGACCCCGGCCATCCGGTTGTCGCGGATTTTCTGGAGCGCCCCGTAAAGAACCGCGATGGTTTGGTGACTGGCGTTGTGCGGCCAGCGGCGGGCTTGGCGGGCTAGAAACCCCGGGTCAGACGAAATCTGATTTGGCATAGCCTTGCAGGTAAAGAAGTGCCGTGAGGTCGCCGTGGTTGACTTTGATCGGGGCGGCAGCGGCGACAGTGGGTTTTGCGTGAAGTGCGACCCCCATTCCGGCGTGGTGGATCATGGCCAGGTCATTCGCTCCGTCTCCTACAGCGACGGCATCTTCGGGAGAAATGCCGAGGCGCGCTGTGATCTCGTTCAGGGCGTCGACTTTGGCCTCCTGCCCAAGGATCGGGCGTTGGACGTATCCCGAAAGCTGGTCGCCATCTGTCAGCAGCGTGTTGGCGCGGTTTTCGTCAAAACCAAAGCGGGCGGCGATGGCGGAGGTGAATTGCACGAAGCCACCGGAGACGAGGGCCGCGTAGGCGCCGTTGGCCTTCATCGTGTTGAGGAGGATTTCGCCGCCTGGTGCCAGCGTGATGCGGGTGTCGAGGACGGTTTGGATGACCGACAGTGGCAGGCCTTTCAGGAGGCCGACACGTTCGTCTATGGCGGCCTCGAAGTTCAGTTCTCCATTCATCGCGCGGGCCGTAATGTCGGCGACGCGTTCGCCCACGCCAGCTTCTGCCGCCAGTTCGTCGATACATTCCTGACCGATCATCGTGCTGTCCATATCGGCGATCAGAAGGCGCTTTTTGCGGCTCTCCGCAGGAACTATATTCAGGTCGACGCCTATCGCGGCGAGGTTCGCGCGGACCATTTCAAAATTGGAAGGTATTGTTTCAACAGGGAATTCCGCGGCTTCATCGGGTGCCAGCCATTGCGCGGAGCCCGCGCCGAACGCCGTTTGTAGCGACGTGACAAGGGCCGGGTCAAGTTTTCCGGGGGCGGCGATAAGAGAGATAGCTTGCATGTCAGATCCGGGATTTCCGATGATAAACAGGTCCGGTTTTACAGCGACCCTTTTTCGCCCTCTACCGTCATATTGGCGCTTGCGAAAGCCCCCGTGCGTCCGTAAATCTGTCGGCGGGACACCCTTCCCCAACGAAGGGCGCTTATCTGGAAGGATAGCAGCAATGGCTACGAACACACCGGCAACGCGGCCGGCTAATCCGCGTTTTTCATCTGGCCCTTGCGCCAAGCCCCCCACATTTACGCTTGAAGCCCTGGCGGATGCCCCGCTTGGTCGATCGCATCGTGCGGCTGTCGGCAAAGCCAAGTTGAAGGCCGCGATTGAGCGAACCCGCAGCATTTTGGGCATACCTGAAGATTATTTGATCGGCATTGTTCCAGCGTCCGATACCGGAGCTGTTGAGATGGCGATGTGGAACTTGCTGGGCGAACGCCCGGTTGAAATGCTGGCTTGGGAGAGCTTTGGCGCGGGATGGGTCACCGACGCTGTGAAGCAGCTGAAACTGGATGCGACTGTGCATACAGCGAACTACGGCGAGATCGTTGATTTGGGAGCCGTAGACTGGGACCGTGACGTGGTTTTCACATGGAACGGCACGACAAGCGGTGTGCGGGTGCCTGCGTCTTTTGATATTCCGGTCGACCGTGCAGGACTGACGATCTGCGATGCAACGTCTGCAGCTTTCGCGCAGGATTTACCTTGGGACCGCTTGGACGTTGTCACCTATTCCTGGCAAAAAGTGCTGGGCGGCGAAGCGGCACATGGAATGATTATTCTGTCTCCACGTGCTGTAGAGCGTCTTGAAAGTTATACACCTTCCTGGCCGCTGCCGAAGATTTTCCGTCTAACCAAGGGCGGCAAGGTTATCGGTGACATCTTTGACGGCGCGACGATCAACACGCCGTCGATGCTCTGCGTTGAGGATTACCTGAACGCCTTGGATTGGGCGGAAAGCGTTGGCGGTCTCGCCGGATTAATCGGCCGCGCCGATGCGAATGCGAGCGTGATCCATGCGTTTTGCGAGGCGCGCGCCTGGATCGATAATCTGGCGGCGGACCCTGCATTGCGCTCGAACACCAGCGTCTGTCTGAAGTTCACTGATGCGCGAATCACCGATGGCGTTACATTTGCCAAGGCCGTTGCAAAGCGGCTGGAAGCGGAAGGTGTGGCCTTGGATATCGGGGCGTACCGCGACGCGCCTGCGGGACTTCGGATCTGGTGTGGGGCGACCGTTGAAACCTCGGATCTTGAGGCCTTGATGCCGTGGCTTGATTGGGCATTCGAGACCGAGATTGCCGCGCTTTCCGTCGCAGCATGAGCATATGGCGGGGTGATCCCCAGCCGACCAGATAATTTTAAAATTTAGGGCGGGAGTGATCCTGCCACTCCGAAGGACTAAACACATGCCTAAAGTACTTGTATCGGACACGCTGTCCGAAACCGCCGTTCAGATTTTCCGCGACCGTGGGATTGATGTTGATTTTGAACCCGGCCTTGGCAAGGACAAGGATCGGCTTCTGGAAGTCATCGGTCAGTATGACGGTCTTGCGATCCGCTCGGCCACGAAAGTCACCGCAAAGATTTTGGCGGCAGCCACAAACCTCAAGGTCATTGGCCGCGCCGGGATTGGGGTCGACAATGTCGATATTCCGGCCGCCTCGAAAAAGGGTGTGATCGTGATGAACACGCCGTTCGGCAATTCGATCACGACGGCGGAACATGCCATTGCGATGATGTTTGCCGTTGCGCGGCAAATCCCCGAAGCAAGTGCCTCAACCCATGCGGGCAAGTGGGAAAAGTCACGGTTTATGGGGGTTGAGCTGACGGCCAAGACGCTTGGTGTGATCGGCGCCGGCAATATTGGCGGGATCGTTTGTGACCGTGGGCGGGCGCTGAAGATGAAAGTCATCGCCTATGATCCGTTCCTAAGCGAAGACCATGCCGCGAAACTGGGTGTGACGAAAGTTGAGTTAGATGAGCTACTGGGACGATCCGATTTCATCACCTTCCACGTTCCGCTGACCGACAAGACGCGCAATATCCTGTCGCGCGAAAACATCGCCAAGCTAAAGCCCGGCGTACGGATTGTGAACTGCGCGCGCGGTGGTTTGGTCGACGAGGAAGCCTTGGCCGAGGCGTTGAAAGACGGTCGCGTGGCCGGTGCTGCGTTTGACGTCTTTGCAGTGGAGCCTGCCACGGACAGCCCCCTGTTCAATCTCCCAAACGTTGTTGTGACGCCACATCTTGGCGCTGCCACGACCGAAGCACAGGAGAACGTGGCGCTTCAGGTGGCCGAGCAGATGTCGGATTATTTGCTGACAGGCGCGGTGTCGAACGCGCTAAATATGCCGTCGGTCACGGCGGAAGAAGCCAAGGTCATGGGGCCCTGGTTGAAGTTGGCCGCACATCTAGGTGCGTTTGTCGGGCAACTGACGGACGAACCCGTGCGCGCGATCAATGTCCTTTACGACGGACAAGTAGCCCAGATGAATACAGCGGCCTTGAACGCAAGTGTCATCGCCGGGATCATGAAAGCCGCGAACCCCGACGTGAATATGGTGTCGGCACCGATCATCGCGAAGGATCGTGGTATTGATATTTCGACCACAACGCAGGACAAAACAGGCGCGTTTGATGCCTATATCAAGCTGACAGTGGTGACGGACGAGCGTGAACGGTCAATTGCGGGGACGGTTTTCTCAGACGGTAAGCCTCGGTTCATTCAGATTAAGGGCATCACCATCGACGCCGAAGTGGGTGCGCACATGGTCTACACAACGAACGAGGACGTGCCCGGCATAATCGGCGCGCTTGGTAACACGATGGGCGCACACGGCGTGAACATCGCGAACTTTACGCTGGGTCGCTCGGTCAAAGGGCAGGACGCAATCGCGCTTTTGTACGTCGACGAGGCCGTGCCGGATCAGGCGATTAGAGCTTTAAAAGAGACGGGTTTGTTCACCCAAGTGCGCCCGCTGCAGTTCGAAGTCGAGTGACCTCTAAGCCATTTTGAAACTTTTAACGGGGCAGGACGAGTATGAAACTTCTTGCCCCGACCAAAGGCCGGACCTAAGCCCATCTCATGAGTGACCGAGTTTATGCCATAGGCGATGTACATGGCCATCTGGAGCAACTTCAGATCGCCCATCGTCGCATTGCGATTGACGCAGCCTCGAGCAGTGGCACGTCTCCGGTTATTCATATCGGCGACTTGACGGACCGCGGGCCGAATAGCCGCGGTGTTATCCAGTTCCTGATGGACGGGATGGATGCCGGTGCGGATTGGTTGGTCGTCAAAGGCAACCACGACCGGTTCTTCTCGAATTATGTGCGGACCGGCGAAGTCACCGACGCCCGGTTACGCAAAGATCTGAATTGGCTCAGCCCATCGATGGGTGGGCGGGATACCTTGAAGTCCTACGGCATCGAAAAGCGCACGCTTGAGGGGGCTGCAAAGTTTCATGCGCGCGCGAAGAAAGCGGTACCCGAGGCGCATGTGGCATTCATCGAGAAAATGCCTTTGTATCACCGCCTGGGGGATATGATTTTCGTCCATGCGGGAATTCGACCCGGATTTTCTATGGATACGCAGGACGAGGACGATCTTTTGTGGATACGTGACGAGTTTTTGTGGCGGTTGGAAAGCCATGAGGCCTTGATCGTGCATGGCCACACGCCGATTGACGAGCCGACCCATTACGGCAACCGCGTGAATATCGACACGGGCGCAGGATATGGTCACGAGCTTGTGCCGGTGGTGTTTGAAGATGGCGCGTGCTTTGCGCTGACCGATGACGGGCGCGTTCCGGTCGAAGCGCACTAGCGATCTTTGCACACCCACAGGTGCCATGCCGCAGGAGCAGCACTTCCCCCAAGAAATGCAAAGGCGATCACGCCAGGTTCCACAGCGACCATATTTATCTGGACGCCCTTTATGGCAAGCGCCACGCCACAAAGCGCAAGTGCGGCGATGGATGCCCAGAAGCGAAACAGGAATTCACCGCGCATGGGGCCGTATTTCACGCCCAATAGGCCCAAGCCGAAGGCCCCCGGCCACAGGTCAGGTAGAAATCATCAAGCTGACGCGGTGGGATCCCGGCGTCTGACAGTTGCACATGCGCCTGGCCACAGTGGTGGGTTTGGTGCTGGACCAGATGCGCAAGTAGCGCGACGACGGTTTCCTCGACCGGGCCGCTTGCGCGCTCCGTCACCCGCATTTAGGCAACTATATTGTCAGTTATTTTCCCGCAGAGTGTGGTGAAGCGCAGGTCGGCTTCATACTGCTTTTGTCCAAGCATGAACGGGTCGTCGATGTCCGGGCCGTCAGAAACGGATCGACCGAAATCACCGCTTTCCAGTACATCGAGATAGTAAAGATCGGCCGCATTGATGTGGTTGAGCGTTTACGACAGCGAGGAAAAGGACCCCGGGCGCGCAGCGGTGAAGGTATCGGGCGGCAACGTTTGTACCGACTTGTAATGCGTAGCGTTCGCCCAGGCACGATTAAGGGCCATCGCAAGCAACGGCGCTTTTTGTGCATTCATCCGGTCAGACCTTTTTTGCTGGACGCATTGATGATGCCGTGATTCTTTTAGGTCATGCAACGCGCGCTGACACCTTATGCCGCCACGGCGCTGATCCTTGTGACCATGGCGGTTTGGCTGTTGTGGATTGGACGCGAACCGATCTGCACCTGTGGAGTGGTGAAGCTTTGGCACGGGCAAACCATGTCGAGCGAGAACTCTCAGCATTTGTCGGACTGGTACACGCCAAGCCACATACTGCATGGCATTCTGTTTTACGGTCTGCTTTGGCTGATGGCCCGGCGCGTTTCCGTGCCTTGGCGACTGTCGATTGCCACGCTGGTCGAGGCCGCTTGGGAGATCGTCGAGAACTCGGATACGATCATCGAACGCTACCGCGCCGTGACGATTTCACTAGATTACTTCGGTGACTCTATTGTCAATTCGATCGCGGATGTTTTGGCAATGTGGGTTGGCTTCTGGCTTGCCGGACGGCTACCGGTCTGGGCAAGCGTGCTGATCGTGTTCGTCTTTGAGGGCGTGACCATGTGGGTTATCCGCGACGGGTTGGCGTTGAACATCATCATGCTTTTGTACCCGCTTGATATCATCCGCGACTGGCAGAGCGTCGGTTAGGGATCAAGTTGCAAAGTCTGGTCGATAGCGCCGAAAATCAACTGACCGGTTTCATCTTCCATCCAGATACGCACGCGGTCGCCGGTCTTGAGGAACGGGGTTACGGGCGCGCCGTTCAGGATCGTCTCGACCATGCGCTGCTCTGCGATACACGAATATCCGCGCCCGCCTGCGGCAACCGGTGTGCCGGGGCCTCCGTGCGGACCACGGTTCGACACAGTACCCGACCCGATGACCGTCCCTGCTGGCAGGTCGCGGGTCTTGGCAGCATGCGCGATCAAATCACCGAAATCGAAAGTCATATCCACGCCGGCATTGGCGCGCCCGAAGGGCGCGCCGTTCAGATCGACGTTCAACACACCGTGCAATTTGCGCCCGTCCCAGCCCGGAAGTGCGTCGGGCGTGACGGCGACAGGGGAACAGGCAGAAATGGGCTTGGAATGGACGAAGCCAAACCCCTTGGACAACTCGTCAGGAATCAGATTGCGCAAGGATATGTCGTTCAAAAGCATGACGTAGGCCACACATCCCGCAGCTTCTTCGGCTGAAATACCTTGATGAACCTCGGTCGTGATAACCGCAATCTCAGCCTCAAAATCAACGCCCCAGCCGGCCTGCCCCCTGATCACATCACCAGCAGCGGCAAACACCGACAGGCCCTGATACATCAGCGGGTCTGTCCAGAATCGCGCAGGCATTTCCGCGCCGCGCGCGCGGCGAACAAGATCAACGTGGTTTACATAAGCCGATCCATCAAGGAACTGGTGACCGCGCGGCAACGGCGCGGCACACTGTGTGAGATCAAAGGCGTGGTCCGTGACCTCCGGTACCAGCCGATCCAAATCAAGCGCGGCCTGCAATGTCGCGTCTGTACACCATCGACACGTTTTCAGATTGTCAGAGACAACAACCAACCGCCCGTCCCGGCCTCCAAGACCCAAAGTTGCTATCTTCACCGTCTGGTCCTT
Organism: Boseongicola sp.; assembly: GCF_057460485.1. NCBI lineage: Bacteria > Pseudomonadati > Pseudomonadota > Alphaproteobacteria > Rhodobacterales > Paracoccaceae > Boseongicola > Boseongicola sp. Next base: position 33 of record NZ_JBVCWP010000005.1, on the reverse strand, counting down.
CTTTCTGATCCTTCTTTGGGTTCAAAAATCCTG
>NZ_JBVCWP010000004.1:0-76461 GCF_057460485.1 Boseongicola sp. | reverse complement strand
GCAATGGCGGCGCGAAAGGACATTCCGGGCATGGCTGATGATCCACGCTTCTGGGCCAGTGGGATCAGCCTTGTTGCGCATATGCAGAACCCGCATGTGCCCTCGATCCATATGAACACCCGGATGTTCTGGACACCACATGCCTGGTGGTTTGGCGGAGGTTCGGATCTGAACCCTTGCATAGAATACGACGAAGACACGGCGGATTTCCACGCAATGCAAAAGGCGCATTGCGATCCGCATGGCGAGGACATTTATCCGCGCCTAAAAGAATGGGCGGATGAGTATTTCTTTGTCCCACATCGCGGACGTGCACGGGGCGTCGGCGGGATATTTTATGACGATCGCAATACCGGCGATTGGGAAAAAGATTTCGCCTTCACGCAGGATGTCGGGCGGGCGTTTTTGCGCGCCTATCTTCCGTTGGTCGAACGGCGTCGCAATATGGTGTGGAGCGACGCGGACAAGCAAACCCAGCTTGTGCATCGGGGCCTCTATGCGGAATACAATCTGGTCTATGACCGGGGCACCAAGTTCGGGTTAGAAACCGGGCATGACGCGAATGCAGTTTTGATGAGTTTGCCGCCGCTCGCCAAGTGGGTTTGATCGCGGGCTAGTTTCCGGTCGCGATGTTCAGCGCGCGCTGGATGCTGTTCCTTAACTCTCGAAGGTCGGCTTCCAGGCCACGGGCCGTGGCCGAACCCTCATTTGCAGTCGCGCTACCGCCGCGGCCTTCTATCCAAATCTCGATCACACCGAGACTGGGCGAGGGCGTGAAAGTGGTGAAGTCGCGCGCCAGGCCACCAAGCCCTTCGGCCAGCACAGTGGCCGCCGCCGCATCGTCTTCGTGGAAATACCGGATATTTGTCCGACTGATAGAAACGCTTGCGCGGCGTGTCTGATCAACGGGGATACCAAGAGCGGCGGCAATCTTGATGGCGCTTTCAGCTTCCGACTGCGGGACGAACGTCGGGACGAGAAGAACGACGTTTTTTGTGTCGCCAAGCAATGACGGAGTGGGCTGCTCAACAGCGATTTCTGTGACTTGTGCGATTTGTCGCGCGGGCGGCGTTGTGCCCAAGATGACAGGTGGGGAGAGACGCTCGAAGGGGGGAAAGGCATCAAACGCTGTCGGCGGACCGTCTGGCCTTTGCGGTTGCACAGCGGCGACACGGGCGACCACCGTTGGATTGCTCAACGGGGCAATTATGATGTCGAGTGATCCCGGCTTGGGAGACGGTAGCACTTCAGGATCAATGCTTTGGACCGCCGGGATCACGGCGGTGGGTTTTGCGACTTCGATTGGCGCTTGGCTGGTGACAGGTTCGCTTATGACCGGTTTCGGCGCCAGCGCAGTTGCGGCGGTCGCAGGAGCCTCTGGCAGCTCGCCACGCGGACCAAAGATGCCAATTAGAACCGCAATCAATGCAATTGCTCCCATTGCCTGAAAAAGTCCTATCCAATACCCACCACGACGGCGCTTTGGCTCTTGGGCTGGTGGCGGGTTAACAATTGGAGTTGCGATAGGGCGTGGCGCGGCCTCAATGTCAACAACTGGCACCAGGTCAGGCTTTATGATCGTCTCAGAAGCCGGCGCGCTTTGCCGTATTGGAGGGGGCGGCGTTTCGTTTGAGGCTTTGAGGCTCGGGATCGGTCTCGGGGCAGGTCCCTCGCCTTTTGCCAAAAGGACCTGGCGACGTCTGCGCGCGTCTTCAAGCCGGTCATAGACGGTCATTTGACGCACAGGCTTTGGCGCGCTCCCGGTTGTCTTACGGCCCGAATTTGGGTCTGAACGCTTACTCATGTCACTATCCCACTTGGCCCGATGCACCTGCACCGGACACTCCATCATGCCCCGATTCGGGGTTGATAAAAAAGGCCGTAGCGCTTTTTCAGTCGCTGCGCGGCTATTTGCGCAGGGCTGGCAGTCCAATGCCGGTGGCTTCAAACCCGCCATCGGCGGCAAGAACCTGTCCGGTGATGAAGCTTGCGCGGTCCGAGCACAGGAAGACGATAGCTTCGGCGATCTCGCTTTCCGAGCCGTACCGGTTGAGGGGCAGCGCATCGTGGTAGGCGGCAATGATCTCGGGGCTATGGACGGCCATCGCAAGTTTGGTGCGCACCGGGCCAGGGGCCACGCAATTGGCGCGCACGCCGTATTCGCCAAGTTCGACAGCGTGTTGAAGGGTAAGTTGGATCACCGCCGCCTTTGAGGTGCCGTAGGCTATACGCAGCGTCGAGGCGCGCAGGCCGGATATCGACGCGATGTTGACGATCGCACCTTTTGAGACCTTCAGGGCAGGTGTAGCGGCCTGTGTCATCAGGAACGGGCCGTCCAGATTGTTGGCCATTACCCGCTTCCACCGCGCGAAGGTCGTCTCTTCCATCGGGCCGAAATCGGCGACACCGGCGTTGTTGACCAAGGCGTTTATGCCGCCGAGTTGTGTCGTGACCTGTGCGATCATCCACGCAACCGCGTCCGGATCAGAAACGTCGCCTTCGACCGCACGCACGTTTTCAAGCGGGTCCGCTGCACGTTGCAGTTCTGGCCCGTCGATATCGATCATCGCGACTTGCCAGTCCTCGTCGAGGAATAGCTTTGTGGTGGCAAGGCCGATGCCTCGGGCGGCCCCTGTGACCAGCGCGACTGGGCGGGTCATGTGACCGCCTTGGCGTCTGGTCCGCCAAGCGATTGCAGGCGAAGCGCAAGGATCCAAATCGCCATGACGACCGCTGTTAGCACCCATGCGCCGGAGGCGAACGTTGCCACAACACCAAGGAAGGCAACAAACGAGGTGACGATCCCGGCTGCATCACGGAGCCCGTCCAGCCCGGAGGCTGCAAGCACCGCGACTGTAAGGGCGCCGGTCAGGGCCGCGACGAAAATAAGGATCCATATTGGTGGGAACCCGCCTTCGGTCAGCGCGGCAAACGGAGCGAAAGTGCCTTCGGGATCCAGCAGGCCAGTCCGCTCAAAGACCCAGAACGTCGCGATCAACGCGATCGCGATGGAGACCGGGGTTGCGATCCTCAGACGCCACCAGGCATGACGTCCAAACAGGATGCCAAGCGCAACAAAAGTTGTTGCGATCACCGCGAGTTGTCCAATTTCAACACCGACATTGAAGCCGATAAGCTTCGGCACGAAATGCGCTCGGCCAAGGCCAAAATCGCTGAGGACGCTTGCAAAGCCGAGGCCGTGCAAAAGGCCGAAACCGAACACGACGAAGGGACGCCATGGGGTCAGGCCGCGTGACAGTACGTTTTCAATACCGACATAGACGATGGATGCCGCGATAAGCGGTTCGACGATCTCGGGCGAGATCCGGATGATCCCGGTTGATCCAAGCGCCAGCGTGACGGTGTGTGCCAGTGTGAATGCCGAGATTTGCCACAAAAGTGGACGCATTTTGAGCGACAGGAAGAACAGTCCAAGCACAAAAAGGATATGGTCGAGACCAAGCGGAATGATGTGGTCAAAGCCGACGTTGATGTAGTCGACGAAGGCTTGCCCGCCGGTTTGATCATCTGCGCCTATGCGTGGAATTGGGTCGGTTTCGCCGCCTGCTATCAAATAGGCAGTATAGCCATTTTCAATGCCCTGCTGGCGCACAACAAGTGGCCCGTATTCTGAGGCCCAGGTCATCACCACCGCGCTATCACCCTCTGGTAGCGGGGCGGAAAGCGTCACTTGCGCGTTTCGGGCAAGCTCGACATTGCCGACCTCGGGGATTGTGAGGCCGATTATTTCAAGGGCAAGCGCCTCGTCTCCGGCGCGCAATGACAGGCCTTGGGCGATAGACGGCCAGGCTTCGCGGAACGCAGTTTCAAGGGACGCGGCATCAAGTGCACGCAGTGCGTCGTAGTCTTCAGCACCAACTGCGGCGTTGGTATCTTCGACACCGTCAAGATCAAGTCCGGCTATCGGCGCTTCCAAAACCCAATCAAGAACGACTTCTACGTCGCCCGCGTTCAAGGTCAAGTCGGCAATTGTTGGCTGCACTTCGTGGGCACGCGCAGTTGTGACCACGAAGAGGGTTGACACCAGCGCAAGCAGGGCCACCCTAAGCATCAGAGTCTTAACTTGGAAAAGTAACATGTTTCGAACCCTCCTCTTTGCCCTTTCTTTGACATGTATGTCGTTTGCCGCCAAGGCCCACGAATTTTGGATTGCCCCGGATGAGCATCTTATTTCGACCTCAGATGATGTGGTCGCTACCCTGCGCGTCGGACAGGACTTTAAGGGCAATTCGCTGGCCTATCTACCGCAGAACTTCCGACGGTTCGATTATGCGATCGCGGGCAGGATTGCTCCGGTTAAGGGCCGTCTCGGCGACCGGCCCGCGCTTCGCATGGACGCACCCGGCGACGGTCTGATGGTCATTATCCATGAAACCGATGATCTGACGCTTACGTGGGACGATTTCGCGCGGTTTGAGGCCTTTGTTAAACACAAAGATGCGGCATGGGTTTTGGAGGCGCATAAAGCGCGCGGTCTTTCGCAAGAGGGTGTGCAGGAGGTCTATTCTCGCTATGCCAAGTCTTTGGTCGGCATTGGATCGGCGCAAGGCGCTGATATTGTAGCAGGTCTTGAGACCGAGATTGTTGCTTTGGAGAACCCATACACGGGCAATATGAGCGATGGGATCGATGTGAGAGTTCTTTATCAGGGCGATCCGCGTGCGAACGAGCAGGTCGAGGTCTACGAGCGTTCAGCTAGGGGTTATCTGTCGGTCTTTACCGTGCGCACCAATCGCAATGGTGTTGCGAGGGTGCCTGTCAAAGCGGGTGCGCGCTATATGCTGGACGCTGTCGTTTTGCGCGAACCTTCGGCCAAGATGGCAAATCAGCGCGGCGTTGTCTGGGAAAGCCTTTGGGCCAACCTGACGTTCGGCGTGCCTGCGGATTAGGCGTTGGCTGCCGGGCTGTTGCTTGGGATTGCCGCAAGGATGATTTCGCGCACAACGAGGCACGTCAGGCCGCTGAGGGCGATGGCTTCGTTCGAGAAGGTAAGTAGGTCACTCATTAGTCGTCTCCGATGTATCTATAGGCATTTAATGACAGGGATTCGCGGCGGATTAAGGACCTGACAAGGGTCTTTTCAGGCGCGCTTTTTGTGCAGAATGGGCCGCAAATGAGGCGCATTTGTTACATTGCGGCAGATTTAGCTGAAGATTTCGGGATCATATCTGACCCGGGACAGATAAAGTCCGTCCGGCGGCGCGACAGGTCCGCAGGCCGCGCGATCCCTTGATTCTAAGGCGGCTTTGACGTCCACTGGCATTCTGTTGCCACTTCCAACCTGTTCCAGCGTGCCAACAATCGAGCGGACCTGATTGTGCAGGAAGCTACGGGCACGGACCGCGATGGTGATTTCTGGTCCACAGCGATTGGCGGCTTCAGTGATTGTAATCTGATCAAGCGTTTTGAGCGGGCTTTTGGCCTGGCAATTGGTTGAGCGGAACGTCGTGAAGTCGTGGGTGCCAATGAGATAAGCAGCACCGTCGCGCATTGCCGCCAAGTCAAGTGGTCTTTGAACGCGCCAAGCAAGACCAGCTTCGTGCACCAAAGGCGCGCGACGATTGATGAGACGGTAGATGTAGTTGCGTTCGATTGCAGAGAATCGCGCATGCCAGTCGTCAGCAACTTTTGCACAGCCGATGACTGCAATGGGGGCGGGTTTCAGATGGAAGTTCAGCGCCTCGGAAAGGCGAAACGGGTCCCAATCACTGGCCATATCCGCGTGGGCAACCTGTCCAAAGGCGTGGACCCCTGCATCAGTGCGGCCTGCCGCGGAAACCAACGGGGCGGTCTGGTCCAACCGGGCAAGGGCGGATTCGAAAGCGCCCTGAACCGACGGGTGGTCGGTCTGACGTTGCCAGCCTGAAAAAGGCCGTCCGTTGTATTCAATCTTGAAAGCAAAACGCGGCATGTCAGCGGGTTAGCGTTTGACGCGTCCGAGCGCAATTCTTAAGCCGCATCTGGTCTATCGGCGCGTGGGTTCCTATCTTGGGACGGGAACGGAAGGAATAACTGTGATCATCGGCGATATAGCGGACGGGCTGACGCGTGGCGTTGAGACCACGGTAAACACTGTAAGCGAGGCATTTTTCGAGCCGGTCATTCGTTTAGGGGTGACGGGGCTTAGCCGTGCGGGAAAAACCGTTTTTATAACCTCGCTGGTTGCCAATCTGATTGCACGGGGTCGCATGCCCGCATTGCGGGCGGCAGCCGATGGGCGGATAAAGACGGCATGGCTGCAGCCACAGCCGGACGACACGGTGCCAAGGTTTGACTACGAGGCGCATTTGGCGGCGATGACCGGCGTCGAGCCGCGATGGCCCGAAGGCACGAGCGGCATCAGCGAATTGCGCTTGTCGTTTCGGGTGCAGCCGAGCGGGCTTTTGGGCGGCGTGACAGGCCCGAAAACCATTCATCTGGATATTGTGGATTATCCTGGTGAGTGGCTTCTGGACCTTGGGCTGTTGGACAAGGATTATGCCACTTGGTCGCGGGAGACGCTGGCCCGGATTGAAGGACGCCGCGAGGCGGACGTCTATCGGGCAGCGCTTTCCAGTGCAGATCCAACCGCAAAGCTTGACGAGGTGGCGGCAAAGTCGCTGGCCGAGGTGTTTACGTCCTATCTGCAGGCGGCGCGCGAGGCGGGGTATTCTGATTGTACGCCGGGGCGGTTCTTGCTGCCGGGCGATTTGCGAGGCTCGCCAGTTTTGACGTTCGCGCCGTTGCCCGAGGGTGATTTCGGGCGGGGCACGATGGGGCGCGAGTTTTCGCGGCGGTTCGAGGCGTATAAGCGGGAGGTCGTAAAGCCGTTCTTTCGCGATCATTTCTCGCGGATCGGGCGGCAGGTCGTGCTGGTCGATGTGCTTGGGGCGATCCATGCGGGCCCGCGGGCGGTGGAGGATTTGCGGCAAGCGATGTCGGATATTCTGGGAGCTTTTCGCCCTGGACGAAATGCGTTCCTAAGCCAGATCTTCCTTGGGCAACGGGTTGAAAAAATCCTTTTTGCAGCAACGAAAGCAGATCATTTGCACCACAGTCAACATGCGCAGCTTACTGCGATTACCGATGCCTTGTTGCAGGATGCGAGGTCGCGTGCGGACTTTGCGGGGGCCGAGACGACGGCGATGTCGATGGCGGCACTTCGCACCACGACGGAGGATCGCATCGAGCAGGGCGGACGCGCCTTGGATGTGGTTCGCGGGACGTTGGCGGCGTCTGGCAAGCGCGCTGCGTTTTACCCGGGGCGTTTGCCGGATGATCCGTCGCGCTTGCTGAACCCGGCGCGACAGGGTGCGGAGGCCTGGCTGGAGGCCGATTACGAAGTGATGCGTTTTGCGCCACAACCGTTGGAGTTGCGACCGGGAGATGGTCCGCCGCATATACGGCTGGACCGGGCGGCGCAGTTTTTGCTTGGAGATCGGCTATGAGTGAGCGCAATGGGCCGGTTTTGATTGAATTGGAGGATACAGGGCCAAGCCCGGCGGACGCGCCTCCGATTTCCGAGCCGGAGGCCGCACCAACGGGGCAGGCAATGCAGACCATGGCGGCGCTGACAGCAAGAGGTCCATCTCGGTTGGCGCGCTGGTTCTGGCAGCTCCTGGGGGCTGTTGTGGTCTTTTTCGGGTCTGTCGCAGCCTGGGACGCGGTGACGGGGTTGATTTCACGCAATCCATATTTGGGCTGGGCAGCAACGGGTCTTCTGGGCCTGTTCGTGGCTGTCTGCCTTGCGATCCTCGTTCGCGAATGGGCGGCTTTGGCGCGTCTTCAAAAGATTGAATCGCTGCATGTCGAAGCGGACCGTGTGGCGGCCGCCAACGATCTTGGTGGCGCTCGGGCTCTGACGAAGAAGCTGTCAGCGCTTTATGCCGGGCGGGATGATATGCGCTGGGGGCGCGAAAGGCTGGCTGAAGCCGAGGCGGAGGCTATGGATGCGGATACGCTTCTTGGTTTGGCGGAAGACACGCTTTTGAAGCCTTTGGACGACCGCGCGCGCCGTGAAGTTGAAGTGGCGGCGCGTCAGGTCGCGACGGTGACGGCCCTTGTTCCGCTGGCGTTTGCTGATGTGATCGCTGCGCTGACGGCGAATGTGCGGATGATCCGGCGCATTGCTGAGATCTACGGTGGCCGCTCGGGCGCTTTGGGCGCCTGGCGACTGACCCGTGCGGTGATTACGCATTTGGTGGCGACGGGTGCAGTGGCGGTTGGTGATGATCTTTTGGGCTCGATCGGTGGTGGCCATCTCATTTCAAAGCTGTCACGTCGGTTTGGCGAGGGGCTTGTGAATGGGGCATTGACCGCGCGTGTTGGTGTTGCCGCGATGGAGGTTTGTCGTCCCCTGCCGTTTCGCACCCTGCAAAGGCCGCGCGTAACGCGTCTGGTGCAGCGGGCTTTGACGGGACTATTTGAAAAGTCTCAGCAAAGCGACTGAGGGTCCGGGTCTGGGAGAGTTTGGATCAGACCCTTGGGACATGATCGACCCTGATCGACCCTGATCGGCTGTCGTGGATGTGATCGAGAATTTTCCTGATCAGTGCCGGATAGGGGTGCGCGATGCAGGCTTTTGAAGTCTTCTTCGCCTGTCAGCACATCTCTTGCCGGAGACATGGATGGAGTTCCCGTCTTTACCTCGCGTAGAGGCGACACTATAGAAATTGGCTATGGTTATGCAGACCGCAATCATCATTCGAATTACTGGCCCGGCGCTCTGACAATGAGCCGCCGGGTTTTAGGCGTTGAGTTTCTCCGCCGCCCCATCCTGATAATGACGACTTATTGAAGGACACAAGCAATATGTGTGCCGATACGCCCGACTACAAAGAAACACTGAACCTCCCAGAAACCGACTTTCCCATGCGCGCAGGTCTGCCCAATCGCGAGCCTGCATGGCTGGAGCGCTGGGCTGAAATGGGGATTTATGATCGTTTGCGCGAGAAAGAAGGCCGCGAGCCGTTCACGCTTCACGACGGGCCTCCTTATGCGAACGGGCATCTTCATATCGGGCATGCGCTTAACAAAATCCTGAAGGATATGGTCGTGCGCTCGCAGCAGATGATGGGCCGTGACGCGCGGTATATCCCGGGATGGGATTGCCACGGTCTGCCGATTGAGTGGAAGATCGAAGAAAAGTACCGCAAAAAGGGCAAAGACAAGGACGCCGTTGATGTCGTCGAATTCCGTCAGGAGTGCCGCGAGTTTGCGCAAGGTTGGATTGATATTCAGCGCGAGGAATTCAAACGTCTGGGCGTGACCGGCAATTGGGCTGATCCGTATCTGACGATGGACTTCCACGCCGAGCGGGTGATCGCCGAGGAATTCCAGAAGTTTCTGATGAACGGCACGCTGTATCAGGGCTCCAAACCTGTGATGTGGTCGCCGATTGAGCAAACTGCTTTGGCCGAAGCCGAGGTCGAGTATCACGACAAGGACAGCTTTACGGTTTGGGTGAAGTTCCGCGTTAATGAAGCGTCGGATGACCGGTTGCAGAACGCGTTTGTGGTCATCTGGACGACAACGCCCTGGACGATCCCGTCAAACAAGGCGGTCGTCTATGGCTCGGACTTTTCTTACGGGCTTTATGAGGTCACCGGGCGGCCCGAGGAGTGCTGGGCGCGCATCGGGGAGCGCTACATCCTTGCGGACAAGCTGGCGGCGGATGTGCTTGGACGCGCGCGGCTGGACGAGACAATGTATCGCCGGTTGGGCGACGTGGACCCGTCTGTCATCCGCGGCCTGAAGCATCCGCTCCATGGCGCTGAAGGCGGCAACGGCGAGTGGGACGATATCCGTGATTTCCGGGCGGCTGACTTTGTCACCGACGAGGAAGGCACGGGCTTTGTCCACTGTGCGCCAAGCCACGGCATGGAGGAATATGAGCTTTATCGCGATCTTGGGATGCTGGCTCAGGTCATCACCTACAACGTGCTGGATGATGGGTCGTTCCGGGCCGATCTGCCGTTTTTTGGCGGCAAGTTTATCCTGTCGCGCAAAGGCGGTGAGGGTGATGCCAACAAGGCGGTGATCGACAAGCTGGCCGAGGTTGGCGGATTGCTGACGCGCGGGAAGATCAAGCATAGCTATCCCCATTCGTGGCGCTCGAAGGCGCCGGTGATCTATCGCAATACGCCGCAATGGTTTGCGGCGATTGATAAGCCCGTTGGCGATGGCCGGGACCAGTTCGGCGAAACGATCCGCGCGCGCGCTCTGACCGAGATCGACAATGTGAAATGGACACCGAAAACGGGTCGTAACCGGCTTTATTCGATGATGGAAGCACGGCCTGACTGGGTGCTGTCGCGGCAGCGGGCCTGGGGCGTGCCTTTGACATGCTTCGTGAAAAAGGGTGCTTTGCCGACGGACGAGGGGTTCTTGTTGCGCAATGAAGCCGTGAACGCGCGGGTTTTGGAGGCGTTCGAGGTTGAGGGTGCGGACGCATGGTACAAACCGGGGGCGAAAGAGCGGTTCCTTGGGAATGACGTGCCCGCGGACGATTATGAACAGGTTTTCGATATTCTCGATGTTTGGTTCGATTCCGGATCGACCCATGCGTTTGTTCTGCGAGACCGCGCCGATGGGTCGGAGGACGGGATTGCGGACCTTTATCTTGAGGGGACCGACCAGCATCGCGGATGGTTCCATTCGTCGCTTTTGCAGTCTTGCGGAACCAATGGGCGCGCGCCTTATCGCGGTGTGCTGACCCACGGGTTCACGCTGGATGCAAAGGGCATCAAGATGTCCAAGTCGCTGGGCAACACGATCGTGCCGGATGCCGTGGTCAAGCAATACGGCGCTGACATCTTACGGCTTTGGGTGGCTCAGACGGACTACACGGCGGATCAGCGCATCGGGCCGGAGATCCTGAAAGGTGTTGCGGACAGTTATCGCCGTCTGCGGAACACGTTCCGCTTCCTTTTGGGCAATCTCGGCGATGCGCCGATTGACGTTGCCCCGGCGGATATGCCGGAATTGGAGCGCCTGGTATTGCACCGGTTGGCGGAGTTGGATCACAAGGTGCGCACAGGCTACGCGGCCTATGATTTCCAAGGCGTGTTCCGGGCGGTGTTTGATTTCGCGACGACGGATTTGTCGGCGTTCTACTTCGATATCCGCAAGGACGTCCTCTATTGTGACGGTGACACGATTGAGCGGCGGGCCGCTTTGGCTGTTCTGGAGCTTGTGCTGGCGCGACTGAATACTTGGCTGGCGCCGGTGCTGACATTCACGATGGAAGAAGTCTGGTTGGAACGGTTGGGCGGCGATAGTTCGGTGCATTTGCAGGATTTCCCGGAGACGCCGAAAGACTGGCTGGACGAAGGATTGGCTGCGAAGTGGGCTAATATTCGTCGCGTGCGCCGCGTTGTGACTGCAGCTCTGGAAGTCCAGCGGCGTGACAAGGTGATTGGGGCGTCGCTTGAGGCGGCTCCGGTCGTTCATGTCGAAGACGCCGATGTTTTGGCGGCGCTGAAGACGGTAACGTTTCATGATATCTGCATCACCTCGGCGATTTCTCTGACCGCAGATCCGGTACCTTCTGAGGCGTTCCGTTTGCCCGAGGCTGAGGGAATTGGCGTGGTGTTTGAGACGGCGGACGGCGAGAAATGTCAGCGGTGCTGGAAGATTTTGCCGGACGTGGGGTCTCATGGTCATGCCAAGACATGTTCACGTTGTGATGCGGCCCTTGGATGAAGGTGTCCCATGCCTTCTCTGAGGCGAGAAACTCCGCTGGGGCCGGTGACGCTTGTCGAGGAAGACGGTGCGCTTGTGGTGTTAGATTGGGGTGGATCTGGCGCGGATGAAACGCCTGTGCTGATCGAGGCGCATCGGCAGTTGGCGGCTTATTTTGCAGGTGAACTAACTGAATTTGATCTGCCGCTTGCGCCGAAGGTATCCGTGCGGCAGCGAGCTTTTTTAGATGCTCTGATCGCGATCCCGTTCGGGGACACCAAGACCTATGGCGAGATTGCCCTAGAAACCGGCATGTCAGCGCAAGGGGCCGGGCAGGCCTGTGGCGCCAATCCAATTGCGATCATTATTCCCTGTCATCGGGTGACAGGCACCGGCACCCTTGGCGGGTTCTCTGCCAAAGGCGGCGTTGAAACCAAAGTGGCGCTTTTGCGCCATGAGGGCGCGGCGGGCTTGTTGATCTGAGAGCCTTGCACGGGGGTCCAACTCTGCTATGTCGCGGCTTATGGATCATTTTCTGTACAGAGACGGCGTTTTGCATGCCGAGGACGTGGCGATCCCGGAGATCGCTGACGCTGTTGGCACGCCGTTTTACGTGTATTCGTCTGCGACTTTGACGCGGCATTACCGGCTGTTTGACGACGCGCTTGAGGGGATGGACCATCTGGTTTGCTACGCAATGAAGGCAAACTCCAATCAGGCGGTTTTGAAACTGATGGCGTCGCTTGGGGCGGGCGTCGATGTGGTGTCTGGCGGCGAATATCTTCGTGCAAAGGCGGCAGGGTTTGCAGGCGACAAGATCGTGTTTTCCGGCGTCGGCAAAACGCGCGATGAGATGCGTTTGGCGCTTGGGGGCAGTATCCGGCAGTTCAACGTCGAGAGCGAGCCAGAGATGGTTGTGCTGTCTGAGGAGGCCGTGAGGCTTGGCGTTGTCGCCCCGATCACCGTTCGGGTGAACCCGGACGTAGATGCGAAGACCCACGAAAAGATCGCGACGGGTAAATCAGAAAACAAGTTTGGTATTCCGATTGCGCGTTCGCGTGAGGTTTATGCGCTTGCGGCAAGTCTGCCAGGTCTCGAAGTCATTGGGATCGATGTGCATATCGGCAGCCAGCTGACATCGCTTGAGCCGTATGAGCAGGCTTATCTGAAGGTGGCCGAGCTCACCGAGATACTGCGCGCGGATGGGCACACCATTCGCCGGCTTGATCTTGGGGGCGGGCTGGGTATTCCCTACGAGCGTTCAAACACCGCGCCGCCTTTGCCGGCCGAATACGGGGCGTTGGTTAAGCGTACGCTTGGGCACCTCGGCTGCGAGATCGAAATTGAGCCGGGGCGGCTGATAGCCGGGAATGCCGGAATTTTGGTCAGTGAAGTGATCTATGTAAAATCCGGCGAGGGGCGCGATTTTCTGATCCTTGACGCTGCAATGAACGACCTGATCCGACCGGCGATGTATTCGGCATATCACGATATTCTGCCTGTCGTTGAGCCAGACCCTGGAACCGAACAGCAGCCCTACGATATCGTCGGGCCAGTATGTGAGTCGGGGGACACTTTCACCAAGAATCGACCAATGCCACCCATCGGCGCCGGTGAGCTTGTCGCATTCCGTTCCGCCGGCGCTTACGGGGCTGTTATGGCGTCGGAATACAATACGCGGCCTCTGATTCCGGAGGTTTTGGTCCATGAGCATCAATTCGCCGTCATTCGAGCACGTCCGACCTTTGACGAAATCATAAATCGAGATACCATTCCTGAATGGCTTGAGGGCTCGGCATAACCCGAACCCGGCCCTGTATGTTGGTCGAATGACAGAACCGACTGATCTTCCTCCCCAGGCGGCGGAGCGGCTTGCATGGCCGCTGCGCCTGACGTTTGCCGGCCTTGTCGCCGAGCGCGGGGTGCGGGCGTTCTGGCCACTTTGGACAGTGCTTATTGCTGTCCTGGCGGCCCTGATGCTTGGGGTGCAGGATTTGCTGCCGTTAGAGGCGGTTTGGGGCATTGCAGTGGTTTCCGTGCTGGGTGCGTTGTGGGCAGCCGCGCGGGGCATTCAGCACTTTCGCCTGCCTGATCGCGCCGAGGCACTGGACCGGCTTGATCGGACTTTGCCGGGTCGCCCGATTGCTGCTATTTCGGATTCTCAGGCAATTGGTGCGGGTGATCCCGCATCCGAGGCCGTTTGGGCCGCGCATGTCGCCCGGATGGCGGAAAAAGCGCGGGATGCAAAGGCGCCAAAGCCCGATCTGAAGTTATCAGCGCGGGATCCGTATGCTTTGCGCTATGTAGCGCTTTTGGGGCTCACTGTGGCGGTGCTGTTTGGATCGGTCCTGCGGGTTGCCTCCGTTGCAGAGATGACCCCCGGCAATCAGGCGGTTGCCTCGGGACCTTCCTGGGAAGGATGGGTAGAGCCGCCACTGTATACCGGTCTTCCAAGTCTCTATCTGAACGACATTTCCCGCGATGACTTCGAGGTGCCGGAAGGCAGTCGCGTCACCATCCGGTTTTACGGCGAGATTGGCGCGCTTTCTTTGAGCGAAACGGTTTCGATGCGCACCGAAGATGTACCTCCCGCGACGGACCCGGTTCAGGCTTTCGATGTTCTGCAAAGCGGCGGGATCGGAATCGACGGCCCCGGTGGTCAAAGCTGGGACATTACGGTGACCGAGGATGAGAACCCATCAATCGAATTTGACGGACCGATTTCGCAAGGCGAGGGCGGCCGCCTGGAGGCGCCGTTTGTGGCGTCGGATGACTACGGAGTTACCTCGGGACAGATGGTGGTCACACTTGATCTGGCCGAGGTCGAGCGTCGCTATGGATTGACGATTGATCCTGAGCCGCGCGACCCGATCGAGTTGGACATACCGATTACAATTTCCGGCGATCGTACGCAGTTCTCGGAAGTGGTCATCGATGATTTCAGCGAGCATCCGTGGGCAAACTTGCCGGTTTCAGCATCGCTTAGTGCGCAGGATTCGGCAGAACACGAAGGGCTCTCAGCGCCTCAATTTGCCAATCTACCAGGTCGTCGGTTCTTTGATCCCTTGGCGAAAGCGATTGTAGAACAGCGCCGAGATCTGCTTTGGAACCGGGCGAATGCACCGCGGGTTGCGCAGGTTCTGCGGGCTGTTTCGTTTCAGCCCGAAAGCATTTTTAGATCCGAGACGGTCTATTTGAAGCTGCGGTTTGCAGTGCGCCGGTTGGAGACGCGCGTGTCGCTTGGGCGCTTGACTGACGACGTTATCGACGAGACGGCCGCGGCGCTTTGGGGCCTCGCATTGGAGATAGAAGAGGGCGACCTTGGTGACGCTCTGGAGCGTTTGCGGCGGGCACAGGATCGTTTAAGCGAGGCGATTGAGAACGGCGCGACGGATGCGGAAATTGCCGAGTTGATGCAGGAACTGCGCGAGGCGATGCAGGACTACATGAGCCAGCTTGCTCAGCAGCAAGGCGAGGGTGAACAGCCGGAGATGGCTGAGAACCAAGAAATGCAGGAGATGACCGGCGAGCAGCTTCAAGACATGCTTGATCGCTTGCAGGAGTTGATGGAGCAGGGCCGCATGGCCGAGGCACAGCAACTTCTCGATCAATTACGTCAGATGATGGAGAATATGCAGGTTGCCGAAGGTCAGCAGGGTGGTCAGCAAAGCGCCGGCGAGCAGGCTATGGAAGGCCTGGCGGAGACTTTGCGCGAACAGCAGGGCCTTTCGGATGACGCATTCCGGGACCTCCAGGAGCAGTACAATCCAAACGCTCCGGCCGGCCAGTCTCGCGACAACGAAGGTCGTGGCGGCGATGGTGAGCGCCGTGGCGCGCAGAATGATCAGCCGGAAAGCCAAGGCGAAGGTGGCCAACAGGGACGCGGTGGAGAACCCGGCGGTCAGGACCAACAGCAAGACGGTGGCGACGGCAATCTGGCCGACCGCCAACAAGCGCTTCGCGACGAGTTGAACCGTCAGCGCCAAAGCCTGCCAGGGGCTGGTACGCCCGAGGGCGATTCGGCGCGCGATGCGTTGGGCCGTGCGGGCGAGGCGATGGAAAACGCCGAGGATGCGCTTCGTGAGGAAGATTTTGCAGGCGCACTTGATAGCCAGTCACAGGCGATGGAAGCCTTGCGCGAAGGCATGCGAGACCTGGCGGAGCAGATGGCAGAGCAGCAACAACAGCAAGGCGGCCAGCAGGGTCAGCAACTTGGGCAGAACGATCCGAACGGCAGCCGCGACCCGCTTGGGCGCGAAGTGGGCCAGAACGGTCGAATTGGCACGGATGAGCAGCTTTTGCAGGGCGAAGACGTCTACCGGCGTGCCCGCGAATTGCTTGATGAAATTCGCAAACGGTCGGGCGAGCAGAACAGACCCACTGAAGAACTTGAATATCTCAAGCGGCTTCTCGAGCGTTTCTGACGCAAGCGGCGACACATTGCCAATGCTCAAATCTAATCTTTCGCGATCCAAGGTCGAGGCGTAGGCTTGCGAAGAGCAGATAGCAATAACAGGTGGCGCATGCGTGTATATTTGGCGGCAGTTGCCATGCTTTTTTTTGTGTCGAGCGTGGTTGCAAGCCCTGCGCCGGAGTATTCGGTGTATCCAAAGCCGAGACCTGACACAGGAGCGCTGGTGCTGGCCCAGGTAGAGACATCAAACGCGGCTTTTTCACGCTGGATCGAGGGATTCCGCGCTCGGGCGCGTGCGGCGGGCATTCGTGACAGTGTTTTTAATACGTCGTTTCAGGGCGTTCGCTACAACACCGGCGTCGTTCAGAAGGATCGAAACCAGTCGGAATTCACCAAGCAGATCTGGGACTACCTGGATAGTGCGGTGTCAGATGCGCGCGTGCGAAACGGGCGCGCAGCGCTTCGTGACAATGGCCGGGTGCTGCGGGAAATAGAGGCGCGCTACGGGGTTGAGGCCGAAGTTGTCGCGGCGATCTGGGGGCTGGAAAGTGCCTACGGATCCTTCCGGGGAAAAATTCCGATTATCGAGGCGCTTGCAACTTTGGCGTTTGACGGACGACGCGGACGGTTTTTTGAACAGCAACTGATTGCGGCGCTGAAGATTGTTCAGTCTGGCGATGTACGATCTCGCGACATGCGGGGATCCTGGGCTGGGGCGATGGGCCATACGCAGTTTATCCCGACATCGTATCTTTCTTATGCCGAAGATTTTCGAGGGGACGGTAAGCGCGATATCTGGTCGGACGATCCGACGGATGCATTGGCATCGACTGCCGGATATTTGAAGGCGTTTGGCTGGACCAAGGGCCAGCCCTGGGGTGTCGAAGTGCGCCTTCCGCAAGGATTTGACTTTCGCTGGACGGGTGAGCGGATAAAGAAGTCGCCGACGGAATGGGCCGCACTTGGTGTACGTGATGTTAAGGGCGCGCGCGTTGCTGACTTTGGACGAGCCTCGATCCTGTTGCCTGCCGGGGCGCGGGGGGCGGCATTCATGATTTTTAACAACTTTCACGTGATCGAAAGGTACAATTCGGCGGATGTCTATGTGATTGGCGTTGGGCTTTTGAGCGGACGGATTGCCGGTGGAGGACCGCTTCGGGCTAGTTGGCCGCGCGAGGATCGCAATCTTGCCAGCCGCGAGAAACAGGAAATGCAGCAGCTTTTGACGCGGCGTGGCTTCAACACTCAAGGTGTCGACGGGATTATCGGGCCGAATACGATCGCCGCGATCCGCCGGTTTCAGGCGTCTGTTGGGATGATCCCTGATGGCTATGCAAGCTATGAAATTCTGCGGCGGTTGCGTTAGGCGCGGTAGCTCCAGCAGCCTTTGTGATGGTCGTTTACGATGCCGACGGCTTGTAAATACGCATAGATAATCGTGGGTCCGACGAAGGACATACCGCGTTTTTTCAAGTCTTTTGAGATTGCATCGGACAAAGGCGTCGTTGCGGGAATATCAGCGGCGGTTGGCCAATTTCCCTTAAGGGGCTCTCCGTCCACATGCGCCCAGAGCCAGTCAGAAAAGCTGCCAAATTCCTTCTGCATTGCCAGGAAGATACGTGCATTCTTGCGGGCTGCCGGGACCTTCTGGCGGTGCCGGACAATGCCGGGGTTGCTGAGCGCCTTGTGCAACTCGAAATCGGTCATGTTGGCCACGCGTTTGACGTCGAAATTGTGGTAAACGTCCCGGTAGCCCTCGCGCTTTTTGAGGATCGTTTCCCAAGAGAGTCCAGCATGTGCCCCTTCGAGGATCAGCATCTCGAAAAGCATTTGGTCATCCTGCACGGGAACGCCCCACTCGGTGTCGTGGTAGTCGGCGTAAAGTTCGGTGTGGGAGCCGAAACAGCGGAGTTTATCGTCGATTGGTTCTGCCATGGGGCAACGATAGCGGGGTCGGGGCGAGAGGTCACGCGGCGCAACTGACACCGAGTGTCAGGAGAGTTTGCTCTTTTAAGGAGCAAGGGTCGCCCGTTGGGTGTTGCGCGCAATGCCGCTATTCGTAAATGGCTTCTTTTGCTGGGGCGCGCGCAGAAATGCGACGTCGCTATCACGTCGGTTCACGGTGTAGCCAATGGTGGCGCGGCCACGAAATTCGGTGCGCTCACTCACCAAGGATGCCAGTGCGTTAACCGCCAATGGACATTGTCACATGTGATCTTCTGCATCAGCGACGTCAATTCCGAGGGCTTCCAACCCGTCTTCGAGGTATCCAGCGAGGCCAGGAATGCCGGAAAGATACTGTTCGGTCGGGGCGGTGGCTTCGACACGCGCAGTCTCTTTGGCTTCGGCAAACTCGTCCGCGCTGTAAGTTTCGCGACCGACCCACATCAAGGCGACGAGGCTGACTTGTTCGTCGACGTTCATTCCCGAAATATAGTCGGCAAGTTGCGTGCTTTCGGGACCATATTCGCGGCTGAGGAAGATGACGCGAACGATCTTTCCGGTTGAGATATCGAGCATGAATGTGCCCCCCTTTTGCGCAAGCCTAGGCCCTTTGAGGCGGAACGGCCTTGCGCCAGATCAAGCCCAGTCGCGTTGACCTTGTTGGTTTTGCGTACATCCCTTAGGCGTGGTTTCGACCTTGAAGGCGAGGAATTTCGAGATGGCTTTTAATTTTACACGCGCGGATTTTCCGTCGGATTTTCAGTTTGGCGCGGCGACTGCGGCCTACCAGATTGAGGGCACGTCGTTTGGCCGCGTCGGATCTTCGCATTGGGATACCTTTGCGGCGGTTCCGGGCAACGTTGTGAATGCAGAAGACGGACGGGTGGCCTGCGACCACTATCATCGCTGGGGCGCGGATCTTGATCTTGTTCGCGACGGGAATTTCGATGTGTACCGGTTCTCGACGATGTGGCCGCGGGTGATGCCGGACGGGCGGACCGTGAGCGCGGAGGGGTTGGATTTCTATGACCGGCTGGCGGACGGGATTGTGGCGCGGGGGCTGTCTCCCAGCCTGACGCTGTACCACTGGGATATGCCGTCGGCTTTGGCGGATAAGGGGGGCTGGACCAATTCGGATGTGGGCAAGTGGTTTGCCGACTACACCCAAGCGGTGATCGGACGCATCGGGGATCGGATGGACGCGGTCGCGACGATTAACGAGCCTTGGTGCGTTGCGTGGTTATCGCATTTTCTTGGCGGGCATGCGCCGGGATTGCGCGATGTCCGAGCTGCTGCGCGGGCGATGCACCACGTGCTGGTGGCCCATGCGCGGTCGATGGAAGTGATGCGGGCGGCAGGACAGAAGAATCTTGGCATAGTCTTGAACTTTGAGCATTCTCAAGCTGCAAGCGATGCGCCAGAGGATGCGGTGGCGGCGCGGGTTTATGATGGGATTTACAATCGCTGGTTCGCAGGTGCGCTCGCGCATGGGGCTTATCCTGAGGATATCTTAAGCGCATTGACCCCGCATATGCCTGAGGGTTTCGAGGACGACATGGCCGCGATTTCGGGGCCGATTGATTGGCTTGGAGTGAATTATTACACACGGTCTCTGCATCAGAATGTCCCGGGTATGGCTTGGCCGTCTGAGCGTGCGGTGCCGGGCGAGTTGCCGAAGACGGCGCAGGATTGGGAGATTTATCCTGAGGGGCTTTATGGGGTCTTGATGCGCTTGCAGCGGGACTTCACGGGGGACTTGCCGATTTATGTGACCGAGAACGGGATGGCGGGGGGTGATCCCGGAGACCGCGGCGCAGTCGATGATCCGGCCCGTGTGGCGTATTTTGATGCGCATGTGGGGGCTGTTCGCCGGGCGATTGCGGATGGCGCTCCGGTGAAGGGGTATTTTGCCTGGTCGCTTTTGGACAATTACGAATGGGCGTTTGGATATGACAAGCGGTTCGGGATTGTTCATGTGGATTATGAGACCCAGGCCCGGACGCCTAAGGGGTCCTATCGTGCGTTTCAGAAGGCTTTGGCGCGGTCTTGATTTTGCGGCGCGCTTAGCTGCGTGAGGCGGTGGGTGTTTTGGGGCTCTGCCCCGCTCGTGCCGGCGACTCCCCGACGTATTTTTGCAAGGGTGACGCGCTGTCGGGGCCGGTTTCGAGGGGCTTGTATCCGGGCGTGAGTTTGTGGCGCAGGAAGGCCATGGGGTGCGCACGCAAGGTGAGGCGCATCGAGACATAGTCTTCGACGACTTCTTCTCCCAGCGACATCTTGGGCAGGTTTGCCAGCGGCTCAAGGATGCTTTCGCCGTCCATGTCCCCCGAGAACAGCGGCAGAGGTTTTTCCGACGCGATGGCGGCGGCGGCCCAGAGCGCCTTGCGCCGCGTGATGTCGAGGGAGGCAAACGTGTCCGCTTCAGCGAGGACGCGAAGCTGTCGGGGTGGGATGCCTGCGCGGCGCCAGACGTCTTCGATCGAGAGGTAGCCGTTGCCGCGCGCGGCGGCGATCCATGTGGCTTCTTCTTCGCGCATGGATTTGATCTGGCGGAAGCCCAGACGGAGCGCGAGGCCTCCGGTGCCGTCATTTTCCATGATATTGTCCCAGGTCGAGGCGTTGATATCGACGGGGAGGATTTGGACGCCGTGTTCATGTGCGTCTCGGACGATCTGAGCAGGTGCGTAAAAGCCCATGGGTTGGGAGTTTAAAAGCGCACAGGCGAAGATGCCGGGGTGATGGCATTTCAGCCATGAGGAGGCGTAGACGAGAAGGGCAAAGGAGGCGGCGTGGCTTTCGGGGAAGCCGTAGGAGCCAAAGCCTTCGATCTGGGAAAAGCATCGCTCCGCGAAGTCTTCGTCATAGCCGTTCTTGTGCATACCCTTCATGAAGAGGGTGCGGAATTCGCTGACGTTGCCGTGTTTTTTGAAGGTCGCGAGGGAGCGGCGGAGGCGGTCGGCCTGCTCTGGGGTGAAGCCTGCGCCGACGATGGCGATCTGCATGGCCTGTTCCTGAAACAGCGGTACGCCGAGTGTCTTTCCAAGCACTTTTCCAAGCTCATCTGAGGGGAATTCGACTGCCTCTTCGCCGTTGCGGCGTCGAAGGTAGGGGTGGACCATATCGCCCTGGATCGGTCCCGGGCGGATGATCGCGGTCTCAATCACGAGGTCATAGAAGGTGCGCGGCTTCATGCGCGGCAGGAAGTTCATCTGCGCGCGGCTTTCGACCTGAAAGACGCCAAGGCTATCGGCTTTGCAGAGCATGTCGTAGGTGGCAGGGTCTTCGGGCGGCAGGGTCGCCAGCGTGTAATCGGTTTGGTGGTGTCGGGTGATCAGGCCGAAGGCTTTGCGGATGCACGACAGCATGCCGAGGGCGAGGATGTCGACCTTGAGGATGCCCAAGCTGTCGATGTCGTCCTTATCCCAACAGATGACGGTGCGGTCCTCCATCGTAGCGTTCTCAACGGGCACCAGTTCGTCGAGGCGGCCTTCGGTGATGATGAAGCCGCCGACGTGTTGAGACAGGTGGCGCGGGAAGCCTTGGATCTCGAAGATCAGCTCGAGCGTCTGTGCAAGGCGGCGGTCGGTGGGGTCGAGGCCGATTTCCTTTAGTTGCTGGTCGGCCATGCCGGAGGTATCGAAGAAGCCCCAAAGTTGCGAGGAAATCGCGGAGATCGTGTCTTCGGTCAGACCCATCGCACGACCCACTTCGCGGATCGCGCGTTTGCCGCGGTAATGGACGACGGTGGCGCAAAGCCCGGCGCGGTGGCGGCCGTAGCGTTCGTAGATGTGTTGTATAACCTCTTCGCGGCGTTCGTGTTCGAAGTCGACGTCGATGTCGGGGGGCTCGTCGCGGGCCTCACTGACGAAGCGTTCAAAGACCATGGTGCCGATTTCCGGCGAGACCGAGGTGACGCCTAGGCAGTAGCAGACGACGGAATTGGCGGCGGATCCCCGACCCTGGCAAAGAATGCCGCGGGAGCGGGCAAAGGCGACGATGTCGCGCACGGTGAGGAAGTAGGGCTCGTACTCAAGTTTCGAGATCAGGGTGAGTTCATGGGCAAGGAGGGTTTTGACGTGGTCGGAGGCGCCGGCGGGATAGCGCCATTTGAGGCCCTCGTGGGCGAGGCGTGAAAGGCGTTGCGGGGCAGTTTCACCGTTGGTGACCTCGGAGGGATATTCGTAGCGGAGTTCATCGAGCGAGAAGGCGAGACTTCCGGCAAGCTTGGCGGCGCGGGTAACTGCCCCGGCGTGGGGGCCGAGAAGGCGGCAAAGGTCAGTTTCAGAGCGCAGGCGCTGTTCGGCGTTTGCAAGCGCGGCGCGCCCAAGTTCGTCGACTTTGCGGCTGGTGCGCACAGCCGTCAGCACGTCGGCAAGCTTGCGGCGCGATCCGTGGTGCATGAGGGGGGAGGCGCTGGCGACGGTGGGCAGTTTGAGGTCGTCGGCGAGGCACGCCAGGCGGTCGAAGCGTTCGGGGTCCTGACCGTCGTAACGAGGGGCGATAAGCAGGTGGCAATCGGGGCCAAAGTGGCGCGTCAGGCGTGTCGCTTCTTGTCGCCATCCGCTTGCGCCGCGCTTTGCCGTGCGCGGGTTTGGTGGGTGGATCAGAAGGGCAAGATTTGCGCCGAATTCGACCAGATCGTCGGTGCGCAGGTGACAACTGCCTTTTTCGGCCCGGAGGCGCCCGCGCGAGATCAGACGGCACAGGTTTGCCCAGCCTTGCCGGTCTTTGGGGATCGTCGTGACAGTGAAGCCGGTGTCGAGAACGATGCGTGCTGCCGGGATCAGGCGCGGCACATTCAGGATCGCAGCGGAGGCATCTAATGGGAGCGATGGGTGCACGCGGGTTTCGAACGCGGCCTTGGGGCCATCGAGGAAGTCCTCGATTTCTTCCGGCGCGAGGGTGCCATTTTTGCGCCGTTCCGATCCGCCGGGGTAGCTTTCGAGGATCTGCGGTTTCTTGGCCCAAAGCCCGACTGGTACAGGCGGGCCGATCAAGTCGCTGCTTTCACGTTCCTTCACTTGCCGGGCGATTTCGCGCACGCGGGTGTGGGCGCGCACGATGCCCGCGACCGAGTTTTCATCGGCAATTGCGAGCGCCTTTAGGCCCAAAAGGGCGGCGCGGTCGACATATTCCTCCGGGTGCGATGCGCCGGTGAGGAAGGTGAAATTCGAGGTGATATTCAACTCGGCGAAGGCCACGGGTCTGCTTTATCCTTTTAAAAATACCTCGGGGGTCCGGGGGTGGCACCCCCGGTGGGTCGTCCGGCGCGAAGCGCGGGCGTAACCAACGACTCGAGATCATAGTGTAAGATATTCACGTTTTGTTCTCATTGCCAGCATTCTTTAGCGCATGAATTCTACGCGATCCGACCGGATTTCACGCGGCCTCGGCAACTTCCACGGAGGGCGGGTGGAGGATCATTGATTGGAATGACGTCTTTTGGCATGGTTTTGGCAGATACAGGTCTTCCTGAGTGTGTTGCGAGTAAACAGTTCTGTGCCGGCTCTGCCCAATTTGCATATCAGATACAGGGTCGGCACGTTCCCCGCCAAAATGATCGCAACGTCGATTACTCTGCGGTCAGGCAGGTACCAGTCCGGTGGCAGGCAAGGAGACGTTGTTCACCGTCTTTCGACCAAGCCATCGCGGCGCCCCCGCAAGGGTCTGCGGCGAGTGTGTAGGCGGTGTCGTCACCCACTTTCAGCATAGCAAGTTGCTCGCCCTCGAACCCTTCGGCACTGCCGCACCAAGGGCCAAAACACGTGGCTTCGATTTGTATCGGGCGATTGAAGACTGCTCCGAAACCATGGCTGGTCAGGGCATAACCACTCATGACGGCATGGGTTGTGGCGGGAGTTTCCGTGTCCGGATCTGGGGCTCGGGCGGGTTCGCTCAGATCGATGCGGCCACGCACGGCGACAAAGGTGTCTTCGCTGTCGCGGGCTTGTTCGTAAAGGCGAACCGCGTCGGGGGCCATACAGGACAGCGCGAGGGCGGGGCTTGCAATGGCAAGGGATAGAAGGGCGAGGATGACGGTTTTCATACAACGGGCTCCAATCGATCGCGGAAGGCGGCGATGACCTTGGCGTAAACGTCGCGTTTGAACGGGACGATGTCGGCCAGCACCTCGTCGACTGTGGACCAGCGCCACCGGGCGAACTCAACATCGTGCGCTGTGAGATCTATATCGCTGTCGTGTCCTTGGAACCTGAGCAGGGCCCATTTCTGCTTTTGCCCGCGGTAGCGGCCTTTCCACATCTTGCCGAGCAGGTGTTCGGGCAAATCATAAGTCACCCAGTCCGGCATGATCGCTTCGACTGTTACGCACTTTGCGGGCAGGCCAGTTTCTTCGTGAAGTTCGCGCAAGGCGGCGTCTTCAAAGCTTTCACCGTCGTCGATCCCGCCTTGTGGCATTTGCCAGGCACCAGGGGTGTCGACGCGTTCGCCGGTGAAGATCAGGCCATCTTTGTTCACAAGGACGACGCCTGCGCAGGGGCGGTAGGGGAGGTCTTTTGTCATGGCTCCACAGTTTTCAGAGACAGGGGCGATATTCAATAGCGGTGCCGGGTTTGGGCGATTGATGGCGCATATCAGCAAGTTTCATAGCCGAATAAGGCCCTGTGACCCCTTTGCCCCTTTCGCATGGCCCCCAACGGGTCTATAGCCCGCGCGTTCAATGACATGATGGAGGTTACTGTGGGTTATCGGGTCGCCGTTGTCGGCGCCACGGGCAACGTGGGTCGCGAAATGCTGAATATCCTGGCCGAGCGCCAGTTCCCTGCCGATGAAGTTGTGGCTCTTGCGAGCCGCAAATCGATTGGCACTCAGGTCAGCTATGGGGACAAGACGCTTAAAACGAGAGACCTTGAAACGTTCGATTTCACCGGGTTCGACATGGCATTGTTTGCCATCGGATCGGATGCGACGAAGATTTATGCGCCGAAGGCTGCGAAAGTGGGCTGTGTCGTAATCGATAACTCATCGCTCTACCGCTATGATCCGGCTGTTCCGTTGATCGTTCCCGAGGTTAACCCAGACGCGATTGAGGGATATTCAAAGAAGAATATCATCGCCAATCCGAATTGCTCGACCGCGCAGATGGTTGTCGCTCTGAAGCCTTTGCATGATCGCGCGACGATCAAGCGGGTCGTTGTCAGCACATATCAATCTGTGTCCGGCGCCGGCAAAGGAGGGACTGATGAGCTTTGGGATCAGACCAAGAGCATCTACAATCCGACCGACGACAAGCCGCCAAAGACCTTTACTAAGCAGATCGCGTTTAACGTGATCCCGCATATTGATGTTTTCATGGATGATGGTTCCACCAAAGAAGAGTGGAAGATGGTCGCTGAGACGAAGAAGATCATCGACAAGTCCATCAAGGTCACGGCGACCTGCGTACGGGTACCGGTGTTTGTCGGTCATTCGGAATCGATTAATATCGAGACCGAAGAGTTTCTCGATGAGGACGAGGCACGGGATATCCTGCGCGAAAGTCCGGGTATCATGGTTATCGATAAGCGCGAAGACGGTGGCTATGTCACACCGATTGAATGTGTCGGTGAGTTTGCGACGTTCGTCAGCCGTATCCGTCAGGACAGCACGATCGACAACGGGCTGAACTTCTGGTGCGTCAGTGACAATCTGCGCAAGGGCGCGGCTTTGAACGCAGTGCAGATCGCTGAGCTTTTGGGGAATCGCGTTCTAAAGAAGGGCTAGGGCTGACAGAATCGGCAGTCAATTCGAGGGCGTTCCGAAAGGGGCGCCCTTTTTATTGTTTACGCTATCGGATCAGTGGTTCGTCGATACATTCACTGTCCCAAAGGGGGCAAATTGGCTATGGAAAGTTGCGTTGCTGACCGATGGGTGCCGCCTTTCCAGTTCAGGCCATATCCACAAGGTACTTTGCACGTTTTGGACGGGTCCGTTGTGCGGCTTGCAGCCTGTGGTTGCGGGTTTGCCACGATCCCACCACATTTTGGCACAAGTCCGGCCACATTCCGGGGGAAGTTGTCGTTGACTTGAAGACGCAAGGCAGCGGGGATGTGCGCCATGACGCCAATTACAGATGATCAGGTTTTGTCATTGATGACGGGACTTGAGGCGCGCGAAAAGCGGGCGATGAAACGCCTGGCTGCGGCCACTTCTGATCTGCCAGCGCAACCGGGAGATGCAACCGCGCGGGTGCTTATTTTTCACGGCGGGCCAGTGGCGCAACGCAGACGTCGATTGGTGCCTGCAGACGTGATCCCCCTAGCGGCAGAGCGCACGGCGCAGGCTGCACGAAAGACCGTCCACGGGCGCTTCATTTCAATTGTGCCAATACCGGTGGCTTAAGGTTGCATTCACCGAGAATTCAATTGCCCGCGCGATGCGATGATCTGAGGAACACAAGATGCCCCCGAATATGGATAAACCTACCGAAGCGCACGAGACGCCAGACGGACTGTCGTCCAAAGCGCGCGAAACCCTGCAAGCTCTACGGAGATTTCGGATGTCCCATGCACCGGATCCGGTGTTTCGTTCGGTTCGCAGCAGGCCCCTCGAAAGCCAGATCGTCGCTGACTAGCGTGACGGATTAGAACCGTTCGGCCCGCAAAACCTTTGCATCGGTGATCGATACGACGCCGATATGAGTTTCCACCACAGAAAATGCCGCATCCAACAATGTGTCGAGCCGGTCCGGTCGGATCAGGCAGACCACCGAGACCATGCCGGATGCGCGCGAGACCTGACCTTCACGGCTCCATGCGCCGGAGCTTCCAGACCCGCCGAGCACTGGCAAGACTGTGTACCCGGTGACGTTGGCGGCGCGAAGAGCGTCCGTCAATCGGCGCTCTAGCGGTGCTTCGATGATGATTTCCACGCGCTTGGCATCATGTGTTTCCATGGGTCAGCCTCCGACGATTTGAGTGGCGATGGCGGTATAAAACGGGATGCCGATCACCAGATTGAACGGGAATGTCACGCCAAGCGAAAGGGTGAGATAGATCGAGGGTTTTGCCTCCGGAAGGGCCACACGCATCGCAGCAGGCACGGCAATATAAGAGGCTGAGGCGGAAAGGACCATCATGAGCGCGGCACCGCCAGAAGAAAGCCCGATAAGAAGCGCAAGGAGCAGGCCGCAGGCAGCGCCGATGGGCGGCATGATCACGCCAAACGCAACAGCGCCAAGGCCAAGGTCGCCTCGGCTTTCGCGCAGGCCGCGCCCGGCGACAAGGCCCATGTCGAGCAAGAACAGGCAGAGCACGCCCTGGAAGGGGGCGACGATGAACGACGAGATGGTTGCGAGGCCGTCTTCCCCGGTGATGCCACCGATGAGGAACGCGCCGACGAGCAAGACAATCGAGCCATTGGTCAGGATCTCCCGATAGAGAGCGCTGTCGGCCTGGCCCTGCCCGCCGGCGCGCGACAAAAGCCAGAGCGCAGAGATGATGGCGGGGGCCTCCATCGCAGCGGCGACAGCGACCATATAGCCCTCGGATTCGATGCCGCGTCCGTCGAGGACAGAGGTGGCTGCGACAAAGGTCACGATAGAGATCGAGCCGTAGTGTGCGGCGACTGCTGCGCGGTTGATGGTGTCGAAATTGGTCAGGAAGCGCAAAAGTCCGAATGCAATGATCGGAAGGCCAAACGACAGGACAATGCCCGCAATCAGCGACAGGATTAGCGTTTGATCAACACCATGCGCGGCCACGCCTGCGCCGCCTTTGAAACCAATGGCGAACAGGAGGTAGATCGACATGCCCTTGGCAACAGCCTCGGGGACGGACAGATCGGACCGCACAAAGGCTGCTGCAAGTCCAAGCGCGAAGCTGAGAATGATCGGCGAGACCAGGTTGTCCGCTGCCAGCGACAGTATTTCGTTCACAAGGTCGGTGCCTTTATCGGGAATATTGGTGGTTTGGGGCCTTCGGTCAAACCGGAACAAATCCGTTCGCACGTGTGTCGTAGTTCAGGAGGCTGCCGTTGGTGATGTCCTTCCAAAGACCGTGCAAAGTGAGGTCTCCGCGCTCGACCGCATCAGCGACAAACGGGAAGGTCATAAGGTTTTCGAGCGAGATCAGGACGGCTTCCTGTTCGAGGTCGTGCAGGGCGGTCGCATCATCGGCACGCGGTTGAAGGCGTTCATATCCGGGTCGCAGGATATCCATCCATCTGCCAACAAAGCTGGTGCTGGCCTCAAGTTCAGGTGCGTTGCCCGAGCACATGCGATGACATTCCGCGACGCCTCCGCAATTTGAGTGGCCCAGGATGATAATGTGGGCGACCTTGAGACCGGTGACGGCATATTCGACAGCCGCAGATGTGCCGTGGTGGTCGCCGTCGGGCTCGCAAGGCGGAACGAGGCTTGCGATGTTGCGGTGGATGAAGAACTCGCCAGAGTCTGCGCCGAAGATTGACGTGACATGGACCCGGCTGTCGCAGCACGAGATGATCATCGCGCGCGGATGCTGGCCATCGGCGGCAAGGTGGCGATACCACGCCTGGTTGTCGTCGTAAGTCGTTGCCTTCCAGCCCTTATAGCGGCTGACAAGATATCCGGGAAGCGGACGAGCTTGGTTCATGCGAATGGTCCCCGAGGCCGTGATCTGGAAAATTCAAACAAAAGACACGGCATTTTGCAATCTATATCAATCAATTCTTTGCCGAGCGCAATTAGACCAAGCCCCAAGAGTGGTGAGAAATTGTGCGGTTGAAGAAAGATGGACAACGTAGTGCATTTTTGTCCGGTCGAGATGATTTTCGTCGATGCCGGGCATCCGGTTGATCTGGCGCGGAATTAGGGTGTTTCGCGCGCAGAATTCATAGCTTTTACGGCGCTGGAGGAAATAGACGAACGTTTGAACGCGGCAAATGCTACATGGCGCGTGGGCGCGTTTCATCGGCTGGCAAAGGGTGCACGGTCAGTGGTCGGCATGTTCGGGCAATTCGCTATGCAGACTGCTGCCGCGGTGGCTGGAAAGGTCGCGGTGATTGTCGGAGTGAGTGATCATGCGGCGATGGCGGCCTTGGTTGTGCAACTTGTCAGGGTTGGAGAACGCTCATTGGCAGCGTTTGGGGACATCGCACATTTGCAAAGGTAAGGCTTTGCTGGGACTTGTGGCGCGGATCAAAGCGGATAGGCTGGCCTTGAACAGACAAAAGGCGCCTATCAAATGACATCTCTGATTTTTGCCCCGGCTGATGCCGCGACGCGTCCGCTTCATTTGGTGTCCAAAGACGTGCTCGAGGACTGGCGTGAAGGGCTTGATGCCAGAGCACGCGCCTTCGTTGAAGCCTCGGGGTTCGCCGCCACTGCTGGGGAAGTCGCGCTTTTACCGGACGAAACGGGTGCGGTTGTTGCGGCTGCGGGCGGATTGGGAGACGCGACCACGCGGGCGCGCAAGCGGTTTGTCGTGGCGGAGTTGCGGGGGAAATTGCCAGAAGGAAGCTGGGCGTTTCGCTCGGAGCTTACCGGGGCGGACTTGAACGAGGCAGCCCTTGGATGGCTCTTGGCCGGATACGTGTTTGGTCGATATGCCACGGTGAGCGCGCTCAAAGCGATGTTGGTTGCCCCTGAGGGGGTCGACGCCGAAAGGCTGGAACGGATCGCTGCTGGCGAGGCTTTAACCCGCGATCTGATCAATACGCCCGCAAACGATATGGGGCCGGACGAGCTTGAAGTCGCTGCGCGGGTTTTGGCGGAAGCTTATGGTGCCGAGTTATCGGTGACGACTGATGCTGCTTTGAAGGCGAATTTTCCAATGATCCATGCTGTGGGGCGCGCGTCACCACGTGCGCCGCGCCTGATTGAGATGACATGGGGCAGCACGGGACCGCATCTGACCTTGGTCGGAAAGGGCGTTTGCTTTGATACGGGCGGGCTTAATTTAAAGCCGGGCGCGTCAATGGGCTTGATGAAAAAGGATATGGGCGGCGCGGCGAACGTGCTGGGCCTGGCACATATGTTGATGGCGGGCGATACGCCCATTCGATTGCGCGTGCTGATCCCGGCTGTTGAGAATTCGGTTGCTGGGAACGCGTTTCGCCCTGGCGATATATTGATATCCCGAAAGGGTCTGACGGTTGAGATCAACAATACCGACGCAGAAGGGCGTTTGGTTTTGGCGGATGCTTTGGCGCTTGCGGACGAAAGTCCGACCGATCTGATTATCTCGATGGCCACGTTGACGGGCGCGGCGCGGGTGGCGGTTGGTCCCGATCTTGCGCCATTTTACGCGAGTTTTGGCGATGACGCCGCGGCCCTTGCAGCGGCCGCCGACGCGGTTCGTGATCCTGTTTGGCGAATGCCGTTTTGGGACCCGTATGAAGCGATGATCGAGCCAGGCATTGCTGATCTGGACAATGCGCCCAAGGGTGGGTTTGCAGGGTCGGTCACCGCCGCGTTGTTCCTGCGTCGCTTCGTCACCGAGACGTCAAGGTACATGCATTTCGATGTGTTCGGATGGAATCCGTCTGCAGAGCCGGGCCGCCCAAAAGGCGGTGTTGGGCAGGGGATACGCGCGCTTTATGAGGCTCTGCCAGGGATGCTTAAGCCGTGAGCGATCGGCGATTTCTTGCATCAAACGGCCGGGTTGCACTGGCTGGTTTGGAGGCGGATGTTACGGCGCAGCGATATGTCCAGGGCGAAACTATGTCGCTTGCGGAATGTGCATTTCTAAGGCCAAAGCCTGATGGCGCCCGCGAGAGGCAGCTTTTGTTTGGGGACACGTTCCTTGTGTTGGAGACCGTTGGTGACCACGTCTTTGGCGTGTCTTCCAAGGACGGCTATGTCGGGTATTTGCCGCGTGCTGCGCTGAATTCTTATCGGGAGGCGACGCACTGGGTCTCAGCTTTGCTGACCCATGCATGGCCCTCGCCATCCATCAAAAGCGAGCCGATTTTGTTCCTGCCCATGACAGCACAGGTGCACGTCTTGGGAAGAGATGGCGATTGGCTTGAGATTGAGATCGCGGGCGGATCGGGGTTTGTCCCGAAAAGCCACTTGAACCCGATAGAAGATTGGGCGGAAAGCGTTGTGGCCGCGGCGCGAGCGTTCCTCGGTTCGCCTTATGTTTGGGCTGGGAATGAGCCAAGCGGTATTGATTGTTCGGGGCTTGTTCAGGTGGCATTTCATGCGGGTGGATTTTTATGCCCTCCGGACTGTGACGTTCAGGAAGGGATGCCGGGCCAGCAACTTGGTCCCGATGAGGTCCTTGCCGCGGGAGATTTGGTTTTCTGGAAGGGTCATACGGCCCTAGCAACCGGGTCGGGTACGATTGTTCATGCGAATGCTCATCACATGGCGGTGGTTGAAGAGCTGGTTTCCGAGGCTGTGGCGCGCATTTTGGCGACAGAAACGGGGCCGGTCACATCGCGGTTGAGGCCGGATTGGACGTTGCTTCGGCGTTAGTCGATGGCCCGGATTAATTTGCGTTCAAGCACGCGCAAAACGGCCTTCAGGTCATGGCCGCGTTTGAGAATCTGTCCGTCCATAGCGATCACCGAATACATGCCTTGTTTGCTACGAAGTTTGGGGCGTTTTTCGATACGATAGATCGGATGTTCGGCGGTCCGACGGAAAACTGAGAAAATTGCCACGTCTCTCAGGAAGGACATTCCGTAATCACGCCATTCTCCTGCGGCGACCATACGTCCGTAAACCCCGAGAATCACTGAGAGTTCTCTGCGATCAAAGGCGATTTGCTCGGCGGGCTTGCCGTTATTCGGGAAGGGCGATGTGTTTTGGATGTTCATCACACGAACCTGCCCGCGGGAAGCAGTCAAATCAAGCCTCGCCGCAACTTCGCCACAAAATTACCTCTGCGGCGGCGTGTTCGCCCCCTCATCTTGCCCCACTTCATGGGCAAACAGAAAGGGTAGCGAACTAACGCTATCCCCGATGCCGCGGATTAACAGCCCCCACCCAGCCCGCGGCATCGGGGACCTTATACTACCGGGATGACAAGCCGCTCGCCAGTTTTGGCGGGCGTTCTTCGTTTTGGGATTGGATCAGGGGCTCGCTCACACATTGTGACGCAAGGTGTTGCCGGTAGGCGATTAAGATAATTGCCGTAAGGCCCCTCCGCCCGTTCCGGGTGTCACCCCGAGGTATTTTGAAAGGGTGAATTCGGACTTTGCCTTCGAGTTGCATCTGAAGCTGTCGCGGCTAGTGTTTCCGTCAAATAGAACTGGAGGCATTTGATGAGCGGGCAGACAATGATCGGGGTGATTGGCGGCAGCGGCGTCTACGAGATTGATGGGTTGGAGGGGGCCACTTGGGTGGATGTCGACAGCCCCTGGGGCGCGCCGTCGGATCAGGTTTTGACCGGCACGCTTGGTGGGGTGGCGATGGCGTTCTTGCCGCGTCACGGTCGAGGGCATGTGCATGCGCCGTCAACGGTGCCTTATCGCGCAAATATTGATGCCTTGAAGCGCCTGGGCGTGACAGATGTGATTTCAGTATCGGCCTGTGGGTCGTTCCGCGAGGCGATGGCGCCGGGCGACTTTGTCATCGTTGATCAGTTCATTGATCGCACGATCGCGCGTGAGAAGTCATTCTTTGGGACCGGCTGTGTGGCGCATGTGAGTGTCGCGCATCCGACTTGTCCTCGGTTGCGTGATGCGTGCGAAGAGGCGGCGCGCGCGTCTGGTGTGACGGTGCATCGGGGTGGGACATATCTTGCGATGGAGGGGCCGCAGTTCTCAACCCTCGCGGAATCAAAGCTGTATCGTGAGGTTTGGGGCTGCGATGTGATTGGTATGACGAACATGCCGGAAGCGAAATTGGCGCGAGAGGCGGAGCTTTGTTACGCCTCGGTTGCGATGATTACGGACTACGATTCCTGGCATCCTGATCATGGTGAAGTGGATGTGACGCAAATCATAGCGACGTTGATGGGGAATGCGGGTAAGGCGCGGACAATGGTGGCGGGTTTGCCCGCACGTTTGGGTCCGGTGCGGAAGGCCTGCCCGCATGGATGCGACCGCGCGCTGGAGTATGCGATTTTGACCGCTCCGGAAAAACGTGACCCGGCGCTGGTGGCGAAGTTGGATGCGGTGGCGGGCCGGATGTTCGGCTAGCACGTAGCGGGCGCACCGGCTTCCAGTTCAAGCAGCTCGTCGAGGTGTTTTTCGCTGATTTCGCCTATGACGAGAGTGCGCCCGACGACCATGGCAGGCGTGCCGTAGATACCCAAAGTGCGCGCGGCACCTCGGCTGCGCGCGAGGCGGCTGGCGACGATCTGGCCTTCAATGTCGGAAACGAACTTGGCCGGGTCGAGGTTAACGGAGACGGCTGTATCGATCAGGAACCCCGGTGTGGGACGGAATGGCGAACCCATGAGGCGTGCCTGAAATTCCGGGTAGGCCGACTGCATGTCCGCGGCAATTGCGGCACGGGCCGCGATCACAGAGGAGGGGCCGAGAAGAGGCAGTTCGTGCCAGTTAATGGTTATGTTTGACCCATTCTCGGCGGCACGCTCTGCGAGGCGTTCGGTCAAGGTCCGGCAATAGGGGCAGAAAAAGTCTGAAAAGACTGCGACGGGGACAGTGTCAGGATCAGATTTTCTGAAGAGCGTACGGCACAGTTGGGCCGGCGCAATCGACTGGGCCGTGGGTTCGCCGCTTCCAATTCCCAAGAAGGCGGTCCCGCTGGAGAGACCTCCGCTTGGGGCGGTCACCCCTTCAAACACTGTCTTGCGCCATCCGGGCAGACTTGCGATGGGCTCGAATGTCATGGCGCGGGGGCGGTGAACCCAGGCCTGCCAACCGCCGCCGACGGCGGCGACGCCGGCGAGACCAAGGAGCAGATCGCGTCTGGATGTATTTGTTTTTTCACTCATTCTACTTGCCAATTCTAGGTGTGCGGGATGTGATGCCGGTTGAAGCGACCAGATAGGGCCGGACATGGATCACCGCAAAAAGACCGTCAAAGACTACATCCGCACGATTGTGGACTTCCCGCATGAAGGCATTCTGTTTCGAGATGTCACCACACTTTTTGCTGATCCACGCGGATTTCGCATGTGTATCGACCAATTGCTACACCCCTATGCGGGCGAAGAGATAGATACAGTCGTGGGTCTGGAGGCGCGCGGGTTCATAATCGGGGGTGCAATTGCGCACCAGTTGTCGGTGGGTTTCGTGCCGATCCGCAAGAAGGGCAAGTTGCCGGGAAAGACGCTGAGCCAAGAGTATCAGTTGGAGTACGGCGAGGCGATCATGGAGGTCCATGACGATGCAGTTCAGCCCGGGGAAAAGGTTCTGGTGGTGGACGATTTGTTGGCGACCGGAGGCACTGCTGAGGCCGGGATCAAGCTTTTGGAGCAGATGGGCGCGGATATTGTGGGATGCGCCTTCATCATTGATTTGCCGGAGCTTGGCGGGCGCAAGAAGTTGGAAGCGCTGGGCATGGAGGTGGAAGTGCTCTGCGAATTTGAGGGGCTTTAAGGAGTGGTGGTCTTTCCACGGCGTTCATTCAGTATAATTTAAGGCCTGCATTCTAAACCGAACGAGCAAGCCTGTATGAAACGAATAACAACCCCGCCGATCAGATCGGCGGGGTTTTGTATTGGCAGAGTGGGTTTTTTCGCGATCAGTTTGCTGCGATAACCGCGCCCGGGTTCATGATGCCATTTGGATCAAAAGCGGCCTTGATCGTGCGCATTGTCGCGAGCTTTGTGGGATCAGCATATCGTGCAAGATCAGCGGTCTTGAGGCGGCCAATGCCGTGTTCGGCGCTGAAGCTGCCGCCGCGGGCGACAACGTTGTCGTGGACCAGGTGTGAGATCTTTGCCGCGATATCAGCGTAGACTTTACGGTCTTTTCCCGCGGGTGGGTAAACGTTGTAGTGAAGGTTGCCGTCGCCAAGGTGGCCGAAGCAATTGATGCGGATGGGGGCAATCTCGTGGAGTTGTTTGTGCGTCGTGTCGATGAATTCGGCGAGGTGGGATAGCGGCAGCGAGATATCGTGGCTTGCAATCGCACCGACAATGCGATTGGCGAGTGGTATCGTTTCGCGCACCGCCCAGAAGTCGTCAGCCTGTTGGCCGCTGGACGCGATGAGACCATCTGTCACCAAGCCATTCTCGAAGGCATCGGCAAAGACGGATTCCAGAATGGCTTGGGGGTCGGTTCCCGCAGAGGTCGCGATCTCGACAAGGACGGACCAGTCGGGCGGAGTTGCAAAGGGCTGGCGCATGTCGGGAAAGACGTCTTTCAGAAACTGAAAGCCGGTACCGGAGAGGATCTCGAAGGCCGAAATGACTTCTCCGGCGGCGTCCCACGTGCGGGCCAGAAGCTCGAGCGCGGCTGTGGGGCTTGGGACTACAAGAAAGGCCGTCGCGGTGTGTGCCGGGCGCGGTGACAGTTTCAAAGCGGCCGCCGTGATGATGCCAAGCGTACCCTCTGAACCGATAAGAAGGTGACGCAGGTCGTAGCCTGTGTTGTCTTTCTTCAGCCGTTTTAGGCCGTGCAGGATATCGCCGTTGGGCAGAACGGCTTCGATGCCGAGGCAGAGGTCGCGCGCCATACCGTAGCGCAGGACGTTCAACCCGCCGGAATTAACTGCAAGGCCTGCCCCGATTTGCGCCGTGCCTTTACTGCCGTAGGTCAGAGGAAACAGGCGATTGATATCGGCGGCGGCCGCGTGAATGGTTTCAAGCGTTACGCCGGCTTCGGCGATAAGCGTGTTTTCCTGTGGGTGAATGGCGCGGATCGCCTTCATGTTTTCCAACGACAGGATCAGCGGTTCCGGACCTTTGGTGGTGAGCTGCCCGCCGACGAGGCCTGTGCCGCCGCCAAAGGGTTGAAGGCCGAAGCGATGCGTATTGGCAAAGCGCACAATGGTCGCGACATCCTCAGTATTGCGGGGGGCCGCAACGTAGGTCGGAAGACCGGTCCACTTACCACGTGGTTCCTCAAGGTAACGTGGTTCCGCCTGCTTCAGGGGCAGGTCAGGCAGCGCGCTTTGAAGGGTTGTGGCAGTGTCATGAGTGAAGGCGTTCAGCATGTTCGGACGTTGGTCTTTCAGGGGTGGCGCTGTCAATTGTCCATCGTCAGGAAGCGAGGTTCAAGAACCACGACGGTCGGGCGAACTGGCAGGGTGCGCAAGGAAACTTCGAGCGAGGTTTCTTTGGTCCTGTCAATCGCGAAGTCATCTGAGACACCGGCGAGGAACACCTCGAGGGATCCACGCGAGAACCAGTGCATTGGCAGGACGATCGATGATTTCAGGCGCTTTACGATGCGGATCATCGTCGGGGTGTCGACCGTGAGCCCGCCGTCAATTGCGGCCATAACCACGTCGAGACGGCCCAATGCTGCATATTGTTGGTCGTTTGGTTCGTGGTGGAGATGGCCGAGGTGACCAATGCAAAGACCGCCGGCCTCAAAGACGAAGATCGAGTTGCCGTCTTTCACGCGGGTGATAGCGTCGAAACGGTCCCGGATGTCCGTGGTTACGTTGCGCACGAGCATTTCACCGAGGTCCAGATTGTGGTCGGCGGGCAGTCCTTCTTGACGCCAACCTTCAAGCACATGGGGAAT
This sequence comes from Boseongicola sp., assembly GCF_057460485.1. Lineage (NCBI taxonomy): Bacteria > Pseudomonadati > Pseudomonadota > Alphaproteobacteria > Rhodobacterales > Paracoccaceae > Boseongicola > Boseongicola sp. Next base: position 39,887 of record NZ_JBVCWP010000004.1, on the reverse strand, counting down.
GTTCGTGTTGGGGACGGCGGTCCAGTGCGTGCCATGGGCGTTGTTCATCGTGACGATGTCGGGGACTTTGGTCACGGCGCCGATGAAGCCGTTGTAGTCGGTGATGGCATTGAGACCACCTGACGTTTGGAGAAGAAACATCGAATGATCAATGTAGGTCAGGCGAACGGTGAATTCGTCGGGGAGGGGGGCTTTCCAGCTTGCTCTTTGGATGAATTCGATGCCGGGGTCGGCATTCGCGATGGCGATGCAATGGCTGATGCGACGGTCCTGGGCCGACGCCGTGGTGGCGGCAAGCGTGAGCAGGCAGGCAAGGGCGAGGCGAAGCATGAGGGACTTTCCTTCGGCTATGGCTTATAAATAAGATAGCGCGCTAGGCGCGCCGGGCAAAGGGGTACGGAATTGAAAAGGGCCGCCCAATTGGACGGCCCATGCCTGCGCAAAGAAGCCGCAAGCTTGCCGGAAGCGAAATCCCTGTCAGATTTCCATCGACGTTCAGAACCGATGGATCACCGTCGCTGCGTGGCTGGCTGAGTTGCGGGCCGCCGAAGACGTCGACGAGACCTGAGATCATCCCGCCGCCGGTCTTAAGCCAGGCGAGGATCGTTGTTCCGCCTTGCGGGTGTATGGGTCGAAATCAAGCTCGCCGGTATACGCGAATTCGTTGCGCGGGTTGACCTATTCACCATCCACCTTTGCACTGTAAGCGATCTCGTCATTATCAGGCGTCGCGCGTGGTTACTCCGCCGCTAAACCCTGCGCGTTAATTGCAGTGATTTCGATCGTACCGCAGAGCGTCGCTGCGTTAACAGCGCCTGCCAGAGTGGCTGTGGCAAATGCCACCACGAGAATAGATTTGAGCATGATTACCCCCATACAAATTTAAAATCTTAACAATTTTCGAAATTTTCTCTGGGGTCAGGCAATGCAGTAAAAGTGCCATTTTGCTGTTACATGAGCACATTGTGGAAAATCTTCAGTATTAATCGGCAGATCAGCTTCAATTTGATGGCCTTGGCGCGGGGATGGAGGGCGGCGAATGCATCTCGGAGGCTTTTTCGTATCTGTACTTGCGGCGTGCTTTGATGGCGTTGTGGGATTGCTGCCGTTCTTTGGAATCATTCAAATTACGGTTTTAAGATCGTGAGAAGTACCGCGAAAATCCGCGTTGTGAGGACCTTCGGATTCTGATTGAATAAGCCTTCAAAAGATAAACCCGAGCAAAAGACAACACGAAGGATATGCGTCATGGCCGATCGCGCAGTGGATCTGTTCGTAATTGGCGGCGGCATCAATGGGACCGGCATTGCGCGGGATGCGCAGGGGCGCGGTCTTGAGGTGAAGCTGGCCGAGATGAATGACCTTGCCTCGGGGACGTCTTCGGCGTCGACGAAGCTGTTTCACGGCGGTTTGCGGTATCTGGAGTACTTCGAGGTGGAGCTTGTGAAAAAGGCTTTGATCGAACGCGAAACGCTCCTGAAGGCGATGCCGCATATTTCGTGGCCGATGCGATTTGTGCTGCCGTATCACAAGGACATGCGCTTCGAGAACACGACGCCGGTCTCGAAATTGTTGAAGCTTTTCATGCCGTGGATGCGCGGGCGACGGCCTGGATGGATGATCCGGCTTGGGTTGTTCGCCTACGACAATCTTGGCGGACGCGAGATCTTGCCGGGGACCAAGACGGTTAATCTCAAGAAGGATCCAGTGGGCGCGGCTTTGGACGACAAGTTTGAGAAGGCCTATGAGTATTCCGATTGTTGGGTCGAGGATGCGCGGTTGGTTGCGTTGAATGCGCGCGACGCTGCAGAGCGGGGCGCGACTATTTTGGTGCGCACCAAAGTGCTGACCGCCGAGCGCGACGGAGACCTTTGGCGGATTGAAACGCTTGATCTGATGACGGGCGGGCGGCACACCCATCTGGCGCATGCCATTGTGAATGCGGGGGGCCCCTGGGTTGAAGAAATTGTGCGCGGGGTTGCTCGGCTGAACACAAGCGAAGGGATCCGGCTTGTTCAGGGCTCGCATATCGTGACGAAGCGGCTTTTCGATCACGACAAGTGCTATTTCTTTCAAGGCGAAGATGGCCGGATAATTTTTGCGATCCCCTATGAGACGGATTTTACACTGATCGGAACGACGGATCAGGAATATCACGGCGATCCGTCCAAGGCTGTCTGTACCGACGCCGAGGCAGATTATCTGGTGGCGTTCGTCAACCAGTATCTGAAGGACGATATAAGCCGGGACGACATCGTGTGGACGTTTTCCGGAGTGCGGCCTTTGTACGATGACGGGGCAAAATCGGCGACGGCTGCGACACGGGACTACGTCTTGTCGCTGGATGACAATGGCCCACCGATTCTGAGTATTTTCGGCGGCAAGATCACAACCTATCGCAAGCTGGCCGAGCAAGCGATGGCGAAGCTTGAGCCGCATTTTGAAATGACGAAGGGCGATTGGACGGCGGGAGTGCCGCTGCCGGGCGGAGATTTTCCGGTTGGCGATTTCGCCGCGATGGTTGAGCGGCTGAAATCGGACTACCCCTTTTTGTCTCCGTTCTGGGCGCAGCGTTTGATGCGGGCCTATGGCACGGATGCGTGGATTCTGCTTGGGGCAGCGACGTCAGCGGCTGATCTGGGGGAGGATTTTGGCGCGACGTTAACGGATGTCGAAGTAAAGTGGCTTGTCTCTAAAGAATATGCCCGTTCAGCCGCAGACATTGTGTGGCGGCGATCCAAGCTTGGTTTGCGGATGACGACTGCTCAGATAGCGCGGCTGGATGAAACCATGCCGCAACCACTGGTGGCGGCACTTCAGTAGGACTAAAACCAATCCCGACAGCAGGGAGGACGATCTAATGCGCTATGTGATGGCAATCGACCAGGGCACGACTTCAAGTCGGGCCATTTTGTTTGATGAGTCCATGGCGATCAAGACGATCGCACAGGAGGAATTTCCTCAACATTATCCGGCGAGCGGTTGGGTCGAACATGACCCGTCAGATATTTGGTCCACCGTTGTGGCGACTTGCCGAGCGGCCATCGAAAAGGCCGGGATCAACGCGACGGACATTGCAGCCATTGGCATCACGAACCAGCGTGAGACCACGCTGATCTGGGACAAGGTTACCGGCGAGCCACTTCATAATGCGATTGTCTGGCAAGACCGACGGACAGCGGATTATTGCGCCGAAATGGTTGCGGCCGGGCACGAAGAGACGATCACGCGGAAAACCGGACTGCTGTTTGATCCCTACTTTTCGTCGACCAAGCTGAAGTGGATTTTGGACAAGGTTTCGGGTTCGCGGGAGCGTGCGGCGAGGGGCGAATTGCTGTTCGGGACTGTGGATACGTATATCATCTGGCGTCTTACCGGCGGTGTGGTTCACGCGACGGATGCGACAAACGCGTGTCGCACTATGCTGTACGATATCGAAAAGGGCGCGTGGTCGAGCACGATCTGCGATCTGTTCGATATCCCGATGGAGATGCTTCCCGACGTCCGCAACAGCGCCGACGATTTCGGCGTGACGCGCCCCGATCTTTTTGGGTGCGAAATCCCGATCCTTGGGGTTGCGGGGGACCAGCAGGCGGCGACGGTCGGGCAGGCGTGTTTCCTGCCGGGCATGATGAAGTCGACCTATGGCACCGGGTGTTTCGCGCTTTTGAATACGGGCGACACACCGATCAGATCGAACAACCGATTGCTGACGACAGTTGCTTATCAATTGGATGGTAAGCGAACCTATGCACTGGAAGGATCGATCTTTATTGCCGGGGCGGTTGTTCAATGGCTGCGTGATGGATTGAAGATCATCCGCGAGGCGCCGGAAACACAAGCGCTTGCCGAGGCGGCGGATCCAACGCAATCGGTCGTGATGGTTCCTGCATTCACTGGGTTGGGTGCGCCGTATTGGAAGCCTGACTGCCGTGGTGCGATTTTTGGTTTGACCCGAAATTCCGGTCCGGCGGAGTTGGCGCGTGCGGCTTTGGAAAGTGTTGGCTTCCAAACGCGCGATCTTTTGGAAGCCATGCGGGCGGATTCTCCTGGTGAATTGAAGGGCGTTCTGCGGGTTGATGGGGGCATGTCGGCCAGTGATTGGACGATGCAATTTCTGTCCGACATCATTGGGGCGCCGGTGGATCGTCCCGAGGTTAAGGAAACCACGGCTTTGGGCGCGGCCTGGTTGGCGGGAATGAAGGCCGGGATTTACCCCGATCAGCAAGAGTTCGCAAAGAACTGGGCACTGGACGCACGGTTTGAGCCCAATATGAGCGAAGAGGATCGCGCGCAGAAATACGCGCTTTGGCACAGGGCCGTGCAGGCAACTATGGCCGTTTAGCCGCATGCGCTCTGTTTGCGGTTGCATGGCGGATGAATCCTCGAAATAAGAGTTGTTGTTAACGCTAACGACACTTGAAATGTTGGTTTTGGGAGCGGTGCGATGAGTGATCAGACCTTAAGGGATGCGATCCTGTCGCACCTGAAATACAGTCTTGGCAAAGATGCCGACCACGCCACGATTTACGACTGGCGTGTGGCGCTTTCGCTCGCAACGCGGGACAAGATTGTCGATCCTTGGTTTGAATCCACACGGGCCACATATCGCGCAGGCGCGAAACGGGTCTACTATTTATCAATGGAGTTCTTGATCGGGCGTCTTTTGGAAGACGCGATGGTCAACACGGGCATTCTGGACGAAGCCAAAGCGGCGTTCGACAGCCTGGGATTGCCCTTCGATCAGATCATCCACGACGAGCCAGATGCGGCCCTTGGCAACGGTGGCCTCGGGCGGCTTGCTGCGTGTTTTCTGGAAAGTCTGTCGACGCTTGGTATCCCGGCCTACGGATACGGGATCCGCTATGAGCACGGCTTGTTTCGGCAGCGGTTCAATCATGGCCGCCAGATCGAGGAGCCTGAAGATTGGCTGACGCAAGAGCATGTGTGGGAGTTTGAACGCCCGGAAGCATCGTTTGAAATTGGATTTGCGGGCGAGATATTTGAGAACGGCGGGCGAACTGTTTGGCGGCCAGATGAGTCGGTTGTGGCGCGGGCGTTTGATACACCGGTCATTGGCTGGAAAGGCCAATGGGCGAACACCCTGCGGCTTTGGGAGGCAATGCCCACATCAGTCTTGGATCTTGGCCGGTTTAATCGCGGCGACTATGCCGGGGCGGCGGAAACAGAAGCCTTGGCGCGGACGATCAGCCGGGTTTTGTATCCCGATGACACCACGGATGAAGGCAAAGCGCTGCGTCTGAAGCAGGAATACTTTTTCACGGCGGCCTCACTGCGCGACCTCCTGCGGCGGTTTGAAAGCGAGCATTCTGATCTGCGCGATCTGCCAAAGAAGGTCGCTATTCAGATGAATGACACGCATCCGGCAATAGCAGGCCCCGAACTTGTGAGGCTTTTGCACGACGAGCGCGGAATGCCGTTTGCGGAGGCAATGATGGTTGCGCGCGGCTGTCTGAATTACACGAACCACACGCTTTTGCCCGAGGCGTTGGAACGGTGGTCGGAAGGCTTGATGGGGCATCTGTTGCCGCGCCACATGCGGTTGATCGAAATGATCAACGAGTCGCACGCGCAGCAATATCCCGGCGTGACCATTATTGAGCACGGACAAGTCAAGATGGGCGAGTTGAGCTTTGTTATGGCGTCGAAAGTGAACGGCGTTTCGGCGCTTCACACGAGCCTGATGAAAGAGACTGTGTTTAAGGACCTGAACGATCTGCATCCCGAGCGGATCGTGAACCAAACCAATGGTGTGACGCCGCGCCGCTGGTTGAAGACCTGTAATCCGCAGCTGGCGAATGTAATCACCGACGTGATTGGTGACGGCTGGATTGGCGACGCTGAAAAGCTGGGCGACCTTGAACCTCACATTGGAGAATCCGGTTTTCTTGAGCGGTATACGAAGGCGAAACGTGCGAACAAGGAAACGTTATCGAACTGGATCGGCACTGAACTTGGCGTGAAAGTTGATCCAAGCGGGATGTTTGATGTGCAGATCAAACGCATCCACGAGTATAAACGCCAGCATTTGAACATTCTTGAGACGATCGCGCTTTGGCAGGAGATGCGGGACAATCCGAGTGCAGACTGGACACCGCGCGTCGTGATTTTTGGCGGCAAGGCGGCACCTGGATATCATTTTGCGAAAGACATCATTTATCTGATCAATTCCGTGGCGCTGGCCGTGAACGATGATCCGGTTACATCGAAATGGCTGAAAATCATCTATCCGCCGAACTATAACGTGACGTTGGCCGAGCGTTTGATCCCGGCGGCTGACCTTTCCGAGCAGATCTCGACAGCTGGCAAAGAGGCTTCGGGCACGGGCAATATGAAATTTGCTTTGAACGGCGCGATGACGATCGGCACGCTGGACGGGGCAAATGTGGAAATCCGCGAACATGTTGGTGCGGACAACTTCTTTTTGTTTGGAATGACCGCGCAGGAAGTTTTGGCGCGTCGGGAAGTCGAGGGCCATGCAGGCAAGGCGATCAGTGCGGATCCAAAGCTTGCCCGCGCGCTTGATGCGTTGCGCAATGGCACTTTCGCGGATGGAGATCACGACCGGTTCCGCGGCATTGCGGACAATGTGTCTGGACCCGACTATTTTCTCGTTGCCTCAGATTTCACCGACTATTGGCGGGCGTCCCGCGAGGCGGATACGGCGTTCCGCGACCCGGCCCGCTGGGCGCGAATGACGGCGCTGAACACGGCGCGATCCGGTTGGTTCTCGTCAGATCGCACAATTCGTGGTTATGCTTCAGAGATCTGGGACGCTGTGCCGTCAAAGCCGCTTCGAAGGATCGCCGCTGCATAGGCGCTCGATTTCTCGGAGCCTTAAACCACTGGGGGGATCTATGCCGTCGAAATCGACTGATCTTAAGACCGCGATTTCACACGAGGATGCGCGACGGATTGTCGTTGGACAGCATGACGACCCCTTTGCCGTTCTTGGACCTCACACCGTGGACGGTGCGCGTTTTGTGAATGCGTTTGACCCTGGCGCAGCGCGTATTTTTGCGGTTGTTTCGGGGAAGAAGCACGCGCTGGGGGCTGTTCGAGACGCGCCGGGCGTGTTTTCCGGCGAAGTGCCAGGAACGGAACCCTACCTTCTGTGCGGCGAGGACGATGCTGGCGGCAGTTGGGAGATGGAGGACGCGTTCCGGTTCGGTCCCGTTATGGGCGAGATGGACGAGTACCTTCTGGCCGAGGGTACGCATGAGCGGATTTGGAAAGTTCTTGGCGCGCATGTGATCGAGCACGAAGGCGCGCTTGGCACGCATTTTGCAGTCTGGGCCCCCAACGCGCGGCGGGTTTCGGTTGTTGGGGATTTCAATGCCTGGGACGGTCGCCGGCATCCGATGCGGCGGCGCGGTGCAACGGGTGTTTGGGAAACGTTTGTGCCCGGTGCCGGGGATGGCACGGTCTATAAGTTTGAGATCCTTGGAATAGACGGGACGACAATGCCTTTGAAGGCCGATCCTGTTGGATTTGGCAGTCAGCACGCACCGGAAAACGCCAGCGTTGTGCGCGACATTTCCGGCTTTGGCTGGGATGACGCGCAGTGGATGTCGCAGCGGGGTGCGCGAAACGCGCGAACAGCGCCAATCAGTATCTACGAAGTACATTTGGGATCGTGGCGGCGGAAGGTCGAGAACGACAACCGCATGCTCAGTTACCGCGAGTTGACGACGGAACTGGTCGACTACGTTGCCGATATGGGGTTCACACATATCGAGTTGTTGCCGATCAGCGAGTTTCCGTTTGATGGGTCCTGGGGCTATCAACCGGTGGGTATGTTTGCGCCGACCATCCGGTTTGGTCCGCCGCATGAATTCCGCGATCTGATTGAGGCGGCGCATCAAAAAGGCGTCGGTGTAGTGCTCGACTGGGTGCCGGGGCATTTCCCTACGGACGCCCACGGGCTTGGCCGGTTCGACGGGACAGCTTTGTACGAGCACGCCGACCCGCGCGAAGGGTTCCATCAGGATTGGAACACTTACATCTACAATTATGGGCGTCGTGAGGTGTCTAATTACCTCATATCGAACGCTTTGTATTGGCTTGAAGAATACCACATTGACGGTCTGCGTGTGGATGCGGTCGCCTCGATGCTATATCGCGACTATTCGCGGAAAGACGGGGAATGGGTGCCAAATAAGGACGGTGGTCGCGAGAATTACGAGACGATCGATATGCTTCAGCGGATGAACGTAACGGTCTATGGCAAGGTTGATGGCATCATGACCGCGGCCGAGGAATCCACCAGTTTTCCGGGGGTTTCGCGCCCTGTTGACGACGGCGGGCTTGGGTTCGGCTACAAGTGGAACATGGGCTGGATGAATGACACGCTGGAGTACATGAAAAAGGATCCGATCCATCGCAAACACCATCATCACCAGATGACTTTCGGGCTACACTATGCGTTTTCGGAGAATTTCATCCTTCCGATCAGCCATGATGAAGTGGTGCACGGCAAGGGGTCCATGCTGACCAAAATGCCGGGTAACGAGTGGGAAAAATTTGCGAACCTTCGGGCCTATTACGGGTTCATGTGGGGCCATCCGGGCAAAAAGCTTTTGTTTATGGGACAAGAGTTTGCGCAAAGAACTGAGTGGAACCATAACATTTCGCTTGATTGGGCGTGCCTTGATGATGAGCGCCACGCAGGCATGCAGCGGTTGGTGCGTGATCTGAATACACTCTACCGCGCGGAGCCTGCGCTTCACGTAAAGGATTGCGAGCCGGACGGATTTCAGTGGATCGAGTCCACCGACGCCGAGGCCAGCACATACGCCTGGATCCGGCGCGGGGGCGAGGATGACACCCCAGTGGTGATTATTTCTAACTTTACGCCTGTGGAACGCAGTGGATGGCAATGCGGTTTGCCGCATGAGGGCCGCTGGCGCGAGGCGTTGAATACGGATGCCAGCACTTACGGCGGAGGAGATCGCGGGAACATGGGAGAGGTGATTGCGCAAGGCGCCGGTTGGCATGGCCAGCCTGCATCCGCGCGCGTGACCCTGCCACCCCTTAGTACGGTCATTTTGACCTTTGAGGGAAGTTGAACGTTAACAATACGATAAGAAGAATGGGGAGGACCATATGACACCGAACGTAAATGGACGTCTATCGGCGAAATCGATGGCTTTTGTGCTTGCGGGAGGGCGCGGATCACGGCTGAGAGAGCTAACCGATAACCGTGTGAAGCCGGCAGTTTTCTTTGGTGGCAAGGTTCGAATTATTGACTTTGCACTCTCGAATGCGCTGAATTCTGGCATTAGAAAAATGTCGGTTGCCACGCAGTATAAAGCGCACAGTTTGATCCGACATTGTCAGCGCGGCTGGAATTTCTTCCGGGCCGAGCGAAACGAGTATCTCGATATATTGCCGGCATCCCAGAGGGTCGAAGAGAACAAGTGGTACGTCGGGACCGCCGATGCGGTGACGCAGAACATCGACATCGTGGACAGCTATGGCATTGAATATATTCTGATTTTGGCTGGCGACCATATCTATAAGATGGATTACGAAATCATGCTGCGCCAGCATGTGGACACCAATGCAGACGTGACGGTCGGCTGCCTGACCGTGCCGCGTGAAGAAGCCAGCGCCTTTGGCGTGATGCATGTTGATAAAACAGACCAAATCACGGAATTCCTTGAAAAGCCGGCTGATCCACCGGCCATTCCGGGTGATCCAAAGCACGCATTGGCGTCCATGGGGATCTATGTGTTCAAGTGGTCGTTCTTGCGCGAGCTGCTGTTGGAGGATGCTTCAGATCCCAATTCGAGCCACGATTTCGGCGGTGATATCATCCCGGAGATTGTGAAAAACGGGAAGGCACAGGCCCACCGGTTTTCGACGTCCTGTGTGCGTCAGGGGCCGAAAGCTCCGGCCTATTGGCGTGACGTGGGAACGGTGGATGCGTTCTGGAGGGCCAATATTGACCTGACCGATTTTGCGCCGGATTTGGATTTATGGGATAAGAACTGGCCGATCTGGACGTATTCGGAAAGTGTGCCGCCCGCGAAGTTTATCCACGATCAGGACGAGCGGCGCGGTTCGGCGGTTTCGTCGCTGGTGTCGGGAGGCTGTATCGTTTCGGGTACCGAGATCAAAAAGTCGCTGCTGTTCACGCAGGTGCATACCAACAGTTATGCCTCACTCGATCAGGTGGTGGCCTTGCCTTACGTGAACGTTGCGCGCTCGGCGCGCCTTCGCAATTGTGTGATTGATCGTGGTGTTCACATTCCGGAGGGCCTTGTCGTGGGCGAAGATCCGGTCGAGGACGAGAACTGGTTCCGGGTCACCGAAGGGGGTGTCACGCTTATTACGCAGTCGATGCTTGATGTGAGGGCTGCCAAGAAATGACTCGTATTCTGTCCGTTACATCGGAGTGTGTCCCGCTGGTGAAAACCGGCGGGCTCGCCGATGTGGCGGGTGCTTTGCCGGCGGCATTAAAGCCACTTGGACACGAGATGCGGACGCTTTTGCCTGGGTATCCGACTGTCATGAAGGCGTTGAAGAAAACAAGGACGGTGCTGACAGAGGACGATCTTTTTGGCGGTCCGGCGCGGGTGTTGGAAGCAAGGGTTGCAGGACTGTCTTTGTATGTTCTGGACGCCGCGCATCTCTTTAAGCGCGAGGGCTCGCCCTACCTTGATGTGGATGGAAACGACTTTCCGGATAATCCCGAACGGTTTGCGGCGCTGTCGTGGATGGCGATGCGGATTGCCCAGGATGGCGCGGGTGGTTGGACGCCCCAGCTGGTGCATGCGCATGACTGGCAAGGTGCGTTGGCGCCTTATTACTTGAAGACGAACGGTGTTGATGTCCCGTCTGTTTTGACAATCCACAACATAGCGTTTCATGGGCTGGCTCCGGCTAATCGGCTTGCAGGCCTACGACTTGATCCGTCAGATTTTACCGAGGACGGCTTTGAATTCTGGGGGCAGATTGGTGCGCTGAAAGCGGGGCTGCAATTTGCAACGGCGCTGACAACTGTCAGTCCTACCTATGCGCGTGAGTTGACCACGCCTGAATTTGGGATGGGTCTTGATGGGGTGTTGCGCGCCCGTTCCGGTGATTTGACGGGCATTTTGAACGGCATTGATCTTGAGGTTTGGGATCCAAAAACTGACCCGAATATCGCAACTTACAAAACGGCTCGTGGAAAAGGCAGGGCCAAGGCGCGGCTTCGCAAGGAGTTTGGCCTGCCTGATGCTGATGGACCGCTGGCGGTTGTTGTGTCGCGATTGAGCCACCAAAAGGGACTAGATCTGCTGCTTGAAGCTTTGCCGGCATTTATTGATCGCGGCGGGCAATTGGCGCTTTTGGGATCAGGTGACAAGGAGTTGGAAGCTGCTTTCGTGAAGACAGCGGCGGCGCAAGCGAACGTTGCTGTGCGGATCGGTTACGACGAGGCTTTGAGCCATCGGATGATGGCGGGAGCGGATGCGATATTGGTGCCTTCGCGGTTCGAGCCCTGTGGTTTGACGCAGCTTTATGGGTTGCGCTACGGGGCGATCCCAGTGGTCGCGGCGACAGGCGGATTGGTGGACACGGTTATTCATGCAAGCCCGATGGCGATGCGATCTGGTGTGGCAACTGGCTTGCAGGTTTCGCCTTTGACGGCGCATGCGCTTGCCGCAACGATGGTGCAGTTGGTAGATTTATTCCAAGACGTCGACGCATGGGCGATGCTGCAGTCAAACGCGATGCGTCAAAGCGTTGGCTGGGAGGCCTCGGCCGCTGAATATGCGGGCCTTTATGATCGTCTGACGGACAGCGCATGAACCACGCTATGGGTCCCGGAAAAAGCGCGCCGCTTGGCGCGACGCTGACCGAAGGTGGGGTGAACTTTGCTGTTTTTTCAGACCACGCAAGGCAGATCTATGTCTGTCTTTTTGACGCTGAGGGGCGCGAGACGCAGATTGCCCTTCCAGAACGCGAAGGCGGTATTTTTCACGGGCATATTGATGGGCTGAAGGCGGGGCAACTCTATGGGCTTAGAGCCCAGGGGCCGTACCGGCCGGATAAGGGACATCGATTTAATATCAATAAGTTACTGGTTGATCCCTATGCCCGGAAGCTGACCGGTCATCCGACCTGGGACGATCGGATTTTTGGATATAACCGCGCGGCGGAGGCGCTTGATCTTAGCTTTGATCCCCGCGACAGCGCGTCGAAAATGCCGCGATGTGTCGTGACCGAGACCTTTGATTTCCCGCCCCCACAACGTCCGGGGACGGCTGTTGCAGATACTGTGATTTACGAAGGGCACGTGCGTGGCCTCACGCAGATGCATCCGGGTATTCAGGCGAAAGGCACGTTCGACGGGCTGGCCGAACCGGCAATGCTGGACCACCTCACGAAACTTGGGGTCACGGCCGTTGAGCTGTTGCCCGTGCATGCATTCCTCAGCGAGCAATTCCTCGTTGAGAAGGGGTTGACCAATTACTGGGGCTATCAGTCGTTTGGATTTTTCGCGCCCGATCCGAAGTATCTTGGACCAAGTGATGTCGCCGGATTTCGCGCGATGGTCGACCGGTTCCACGAAGCGGGGATCGAGGTGCTTTTGGATGTTGTTTACAATCACACGCCGGAAGGCGACGAGATGGGCCCGACGATCTCGTTCCGGGGATTGGACAACGCAAGCTACTACATGCTTGCCGATGATCGGCGCCACTATGTGAACCACGCCGGCACCGGAAACACAGTGAATGTAGATCACCCGATGGTCTTGCGGATGGTCATGGACAGCTTGCGCTATTGGGTCGGTGTGATGGGCGTTGATGGTTTCCGCTTCGATCTGGCGAGCGTTCTGGGCCGGACGCAGGGCGGATTTGACCGCGGCTCGGGCTTTTTTGATGCGATCCGGCAGGACCCTTCAATGAAAGGGATCAAGCTGATTGCGGAACCTTGGGACATCGGTCCGGGTGGATACCAACTTGGGGCTTTTCCGCCGCCGTTCCTTGAGTGGAATGACAAGTATCGCGATGGCGTTCGTCGGTTCTGGCGGAGCGATCCGGGCCGGGTTGCCGATCTGGGTGCGCGGCTAACGGGTTCGGCGACGCAGTTTGACCACTCGCGGCGCAATGCAACGGCTTCGGTGAATTTCCTGACCGCGCATGATGGGATGACGCTGGACGATCTGGTGAGCTATTCGACAAAGCACAACGCGGCGAATGGGGAAGGGGGCAAAGACGGCCATTCTCAAGATTACTCGGCGAACCTGGGTGTCGAAGGGCCGAGCAATGATGCGGATATCCTTGAGGCCCGCGCGCGGCGTAAACGCGCAATGATGGCGACTTTGCTGATGTCGCAAGGCACACCGATGATCCTGGCGGGCGACGAGCTTGGACATTCGCAAGGTGGCAACAACAACGCATATGCCCAAGACAACGAGACGGCCTGGATTGACTGGTCTGACATTGATGCCGATTTTCTGGCGTTTACGCGTCGTCTGATCGCGTTCCGAAAGGCGCATCCCGTGCTGCGCCAAAAGCTGTTTCTGCATTCGCGGGAGCGGATGATCGATGGGGTGGAAGATCTGTTTTGGTGGCGGGAAGACGGCGAGGCGATGGGGACGACCGACTGGCACGACCCTGCCCGCAAGGTATTGGCTGTCGAAATGCGAACTGCGGCGGGCACGCCTGCCTATGCCGCGTCGGAATATGCTGTCTTAACAGTTTTTAACGCTGGACCAGCGGTCGTTTTCCAGCTGCCTCCGGCACCGGAAGGGCAGCTTTGGCGGCACGAGGTTGATAGCGCTAGTCCCGGGCTTGTTCCGGTGGAAATTATGGATGAAAGCATTGAAATTGAAGAGCAAAGTGTATCGGCTTTGGTGCTGGTAAGTGCCGAAGCCTGAGAGAGAGGACGTCGAGATGGAAATGATCACAGTTCAGACGCAACCGATCGAGGGCCAGAAGCCGGGCACCTCGGGCCTCCGTAAGAAGACAAAGGTTTTCATGGGCGCGCATTACCTGGAGAATTTCGTGCAAGCGATCTGGCAGGGTATTGATGGTGCCGTTGGTAAGTCCTTCGTTCTGGGGGGGGATGGTCGCTATTTCAATGAACAGGCTGCTCAGGTGATATTGCGCATGGCAGCGGCAAGCGGAGCGACCAAAGTGATTGTTGGGCAGAATGCGCTTTTGTCAACGCCCGCTGCTTCTCACCTGATCCGCAAACGCAAGACCGATGGTGGGATCATCATGTCGGCAAGTCACAATCCCGGCGGGATCGATGAGGATTTCGGCGTCAAGTTCAATATGGCGAATGGGGGGCCAGCCCCCGAAGATGTCACAAACCGCATGTTCGAGGCGACCAAAACGCTGACGTCTTATGACATTCTTCAAGCGCAGGACGTGGACTTGTCGACAGTCGGGTCCTCTAAGCTTGGTGGCATGGAGGTCGAGGTTGTGGATCCGGTTGTCGACTATGCCGAGTTGATGGAGACCTTGTTTGATTTTGGCAAAATCAGGCATCTGTTTGCGGGCGGGTTCACAATGAAATTTGATGCCATGCATGCCGTCACCGGTCCTTATGCCACCGAGATATTGGAACGCCATCTGGGCGCACCCGTTGGAACTGTCTTGAACGGCGACCCAAAGCCGGATTTCGGTGGCGGGCATCCAGACCCAAATCCCATTTGGGCGAAGCCTTTGGTGGATTTGGTAATGGGGCCAGACGCGCCGGATTTTGCAGCCGCGTCGGACGGGGATGGCGATCGCAATATGATTCTTGGACGGGGCGTTTATGTGACGCCCTCTGACAGCCTCGCTGTTTTGGCAGCACGGGCGCATCTTGCACCGGGGTATGCGGCAGGACTTGCCGGTGTCGCGCGATCAATGCCCACGTCGCGTGCCGTGGACCGTGTCGCAGATGCGAAGGGTATTGCGTGCTTTGAGACACCGACAGGGTGGAAGTTTTTCGGCAACTTGCTGGATGCGGGCCGCGTTACGCTGTGCGGCGAAGAAAGTGCGGGCACTGGCAGCGACCACGTGCGTGAAAAAGACGGGCTTTGGGCGGTGCTGCTTTGGCTCAATATCTTGGCGGAGACGGGCCTGTCGGTGAAGGATCTTTTGAGTGATCACTGGGCGACGTATGGGCGAAATTACTACTCGCGCCATGATTATGAAGCAGTGGACGCAAATCGCGCTGAAGCCATGATGGAGGCGCTTCGTGCCAAGTTGGTTGATCTGCCAGGCCAAACCTTTGGCGCCGGCATGGTCGAAAGCGCGGATGAGTTTGCCTACGACGATCCAGTCGATAACTCGCGTTCGGAAGGCCAGGGCATTCGCATTGTCTTCGCCGGCGGGAGCCGGATTGTGTTCCGCCTTTCTGGAACCGGTACGGTTGGGGCGACGCTTCGCGTTTATCTTGAAGCCTACGAAAGCGATCCAACCAAGCTGCAGATGGAAGCTGAGACTGCCCTGTCAGACATCATTGCTACCGCAGATAAGATCGCAGGGATCCGCGCCTCGACCGGGCGGGACGCGCCTGATGTTAAGACTTGAATTGTCGGCAGGGTTTTCGCGAATTTTATGGTGACTAAGGGGCGGTGCCCTGGTCGGTTTTTACACCGAGCAACCGGGTGTCCGCTCAGCTGCGATGGTAGGGATTGCCTGCAAGGATTGATGCTGCGCGGTAGAGTTGTTCGGCCAGCATTACCCGGACAAGCATATGCGGCCAGACCATTTTGCCGAAACTGAGACTGATGTTGGCACGGGCGCGCAAATTTGGGTCTATCCCGTCGGCACCGCCGATCATGAACACAGGCTCTGCGGCCCCCTGATCGCGCCAGGTGCCAAGCAGTTTTGCAAAATCTGGGGAAGACATCACCTTGCCGCGTTCGTCCAATGCGCAAACGGGAGCAGAGAGGCCGATGGCTTTTTCAAGCAGATGTGCTTCCGCCGCCATGCCGCCCTTTTTTGCCTCAACCTCGTGCAGTGAAACGGGTCCGAGCCCGAGGTTGCGGCCGGTTTTGTCGAACCGCGCCATATAGTCCCGGACAAGGTCAGCTTCGGGGCCAGCACGTAGCCGGCCCACCGCCGCTATTTTCAGTTTCATCCCAGCCCGCTTTAGGCTGGCATAGAACCGGGTCCGCCGGGCGTCAGCCACATTTTCTCAAGCTGATAGAACTCGCGGACTTCCGGACGAAACACATGGACGATAACGTCGCCGACATCGACGAGAACCCAGTCGCCGGTTTCCTTGCCCTCGATTTTGGACAAGCGGCCGTGGTTCTGCTTCAGCGAGTCGACCAGATGGTTGGCGATTGCTGACACCTGTCGTGAGGAACGACCGGATGCGACAACCATATAGTCTGCCATCTCGGATTTGCCGTGCAGGTCGATTTTGACGATGTCTTCCGCCTTGTCGTCTTCCAGCGATGTGATAATTTCGTCGAGCAAAGCCTTGCTCGTCAGTGGGGCGGTGTTCGCGGTCGTCATGCGACCGCTTCCGCTTGCGGCCGGTTCACGGACCGCATCGTGGACGTGTGACAGGACATTGTCCTCCTTGAGAAGCACCAAAGCTTGGGCTGAAAGCATGCCCATACGTCAAACATAACACTGCGGAAAGCCATTTCCAAGAATGATGACAAAAACAGTTAGTAGTCGCGCTCGAAGAACACGCCGACGCTGGTATCTCCGTCTGTTGCGGTGGACCCTTTTAGGGTGAGGGAATTGCTGAGATCGAGGTTCAGGTTCAGTTCGGTTTCTCCCGTCGCGTTGACGGTTACGTCCGTATAGATGTTTTCTCCAAGATAGGCGCCTGCGCGGACCGAAGCGTTGCCATCTGCGTCACTGGTGACATCGAAATCAGCCAAACCAAGGCCTTTGCGGACGTTGGATATGATCCCCTCGCCGCCCTGGCCGGCGAGCCTGCGCACCGCAAGCGCAAGACGCCCGGCCTGAATGGGCGACAGGCTTTGCAGTTCGCGACCGAACAAAAGCCGCGCGAGGACCTCTTCTTGTGGCAGGTCCGGCTCCGACGTGAAGGTGATCTCGGGATTGTTGGCAGGTCCGGCGACGATGACCGCGACACTGACGTCTTCGGCATCGGTCGTCGCTCGAATGCGCAGAACAGGAATGAAAGAGCCCTGAATTGTTACGGTTGCCTCCTCGAGCGCCAGTCTCTGCCCAAGAATATCAAGCCGTCCGCGGATCAGATTGAACGCCCCCTGTGGGATAACGTTTGCGGTTGTGCCCGTAATTTGCAGACTTCCGCCAAATTCGCTGTCGAGACCCCGGCCGCGAACGAAAATACGGTTTGGTGCAGCGATGTTGATGTTCAGCGGGAAGACCGGGCCGGCTCCGGCGCGGGCATCGGCGTCGCGCTCAAGCATCCCTGCACGATCACGCGTTTTGCGGACCGGTGGCGGTTCGTTGATGTGGATAATCTCTGGAATTGCGCCAGCTCCGCCGAAGCCTGAGGATGGGATGCGGACGTTTGTTTCGCCAAGGCCGAGATTTCCGGCGATACGCGCACCTCCGGCGAGTGGGCCATCAATAGTGATGGTGCCGCTGATTTCAGTCTCGTAAAGCTGCGGATCGCTCAGGACGACTTCGATCAGACGGATGTCGAGATCGGCGTCGCGCTGCCCAGTGAGTGATATCTGGCCTTCGACACCCAGGCGCCCACCTGTCGAGACATTGGTTGCCGCGGAGATCGTGGCACGGGCGTTTGCGAGTGTCAGGTTCAGATTGGTGTCGTCCAAAGTGATCCCGATGGTCGGTGCGACAAGTCGGGCATTGGCGCTTGTGATGCGACCCGAAAGGCTTTCAAGGGCTGGTGCGCCATCAATACGGAGATTGAAAGCGACGTCGCCCGAGAGTGAGCGGGGCTCGAGGAAGCGATTAAGCAGGCCAAGAGGCGCGCCGCCGCTGACGCTGAGTGCAAGGTTCGACGCATCGCTGGCGACACTTCCGGCGATCGTGGCCCGCGCGCCACCGGGGCCTGTGGCGTCAAGATCAAGTTCAAGGCGTTGTTGGTCGGCTTGTGTGACTGTGCCGGTGACGCTTGCGGCCCCAGCGAAGCCGGGGACGAAGGGAGCCACATTGGCCAGACGGGCGTCGATCTCGATAGCGCTTCCGACTGGACCGAGCGCGCCTTGGGCGGTTGCCGAAACGAGGTTGCTTGAAAAGCGCGCCGTTTCGATGCTGATCGCGTCTCCGTCGCGCGCGGCTTTGATGTCGGCGGACAAAGCCCCGGCCAAGGCGGTGTCAAGTTCCCCGATACCGGTCGTCACGTTGTTACCGCTTGCGGTGGCGGTGATGTCGAAGCTTGACAAATCGGCGGTGGCCCGGCCCGAGGCGTCGACCGTGAGGGATCCGGTTAATCGTCGTTGCGCAAGGTCAGAAAAGATTGAAAGATCGGAAAGAGCGGTGTTAACTGCTCCCTCAATCGCGGGGGCCGGGCCGGTTGGATCAATCACGACCCCGTTGGATGCAAGACTGATCGCGGGGCCATCCGTCTTGACGTCGAACCGCCAATTGTCACCTTCGCGGACCGTTTCAGTTTCAAACGTAAGGGGACCTGACGGAGCACCCGCCAAGACCGTCGAAATATCTGTAAGGCGGCCCGAGACCTCAAGTGCGCCGGACGTGCTTGATAGGATGCCATCCGCCAAAAGGCTTGCGGCGGGACCGTCTATTGTCGATTGCCGCAGCGTGAAGACCTGATCGGCCATTGCGACATCGATCACAAGTGCGAGGTCGCCCGAGAGCAAAGCATCGGCCTGCTCGTGACCAATTTTCAAGTCAGAGGCTGTGCCATCAAGGTTCAGGGTCGCTCGGCTAAGGTCGGCCACGATCTCGGTTGTGAAGGCTGTGTCGATAGAGCCAGAAAGCGGTCGGCCCGCCAATTCGGAAAAATCGTCAAGGTCGTCTGCGGCCAAGCGGCCGTTTGCGGCAATAACTGGTCTGTCAAAAATGTCGACCGCCGTACCGGTTGCGGTCAGGATTGTACGCTCAAAGCCGCTGTCGAGGGTCCATTCCCACCGTCCGTCGACTTCATTTGCATCGGCCGCGACGCGCACTGGTCCCGTAACTTGCGGCACGATCAAGGACGCGTCGGAGAGACGGGCGTCCAGCTCGATCTGTGAGGCCCCAGAGCGCAATGTGGCGCGGCCGGTGATTTCGGCGTTGGGGGAATTTAGCCGCTCGATATTAAGGAAGGTGCCGTTCGTATTTCGACGTGCGCTGATGGAAAGATCGACTTCGCCTTCCAAAATACCATCGGCCTGCGGCTGGCTGACTACGAGGTCTCGCGTCGCGCCTTCGGCGGCGATATCAAAGAACCCGGCGAGCGGCTCAGCTTCAAAATTGACCGTAAGTTCGGCGGCGCCACCTAAAGCGCGTTGAGCAATGCCTGAAAACGCGGACAAACGCGTCGCGCTGGCAACCGCTTTGCCAGTAATCTGGGGCCCGTTGTCATTGAAGGCCACGTCGGCGTTGCCGGTAAGGCCGTAGCTTTCGCCTTTGATCGCAAAGTCGCTCAGGTGCAGAGCCTCGCCGTTCGTCCAGTCGATATCAAGCTGGCCGGTGACGCGTTCGCCGAGGGCCTGCTCGGCTTCGGGGTTGCCAAGATCAAGCGCGGTCGCAGCAAAGCGCAATTGTGCCGTGACCGTTTGTGGCGTTGTGGCGTCAATCTGACCACTGCCGTCTAGGGACACGGATTGTGCCGAAAACCCAGGGCGGTTCAGTCCCGCGATCTCGAAACGTCCGGTCCACAGATCGTCTTGTGCGGCATCGAAGGACACGTCCAGATCAACGCGATCGACGCGGGTTTCAGGGCCGGACAGCGGCAAAAGCACGGCGCCACCCGCCGGATTGCTAATTTGTCCGGTCACAGCAATTTCCCGGGGGAGGCCACCAGGTGCAAGCGAAATCCGACCGTCGAGAGCGAGGCTCTCGGCGGATAGGGAAAGGTCGCTGATATCGGTTCGGCCATCTGCAAATGTTGTGACGTTGGCAACCAGTGCCGTATCGCGGCCAAAGAACGGCTGATAGGCGGTGTTGAAAAGCGGCGCGATATCACCGCGGATGTCAGCCCGAATGATCCGCGTGGCGTCGGTGCCATCTGTCGGAGCTACGGTGATGATCCGGCCTGTCAGGCGGTCTTCGCCGTCGGTTGCAAGCTGGATGTCTGCGGCGTAATCCGAAAGCGGCGCTTCGCCTTGAATTGAAAAGGCCAGTGGCGGTCTGTCCGGCAAATTTATGAGATTGGCGACGATCCCGTCTGCGGCTTCGGTCAGCGACAGATCAAGCGCGAGGTTCTCGGTCTCGTTGCTGTAACTTGCATCAAGGGTTAACTGGCCGTCTCCGTTCAGGCGGGATACGTCAAGTTGTGCTGACCCCTCCCCACCTTCCAGGCGGAAACCGCCCTGAAGAGAGGCGATGGTCTCGACGCCGAACACGGGTGCACCAATTTCGAGCCGTCCCGCGCTTAGGCCTTCGATTGACACGGAAACGGGCAGTTCCGGGAGCCGAAAACCTGAGGCTTCGGGCGCGGGGGGCGCAGCTTCGGGCGCAACGGGAAGCCGCGGCAGGGAGATATTTTCAGCGGACAGCTCGGCAACCTCGATGCGGCCCCGCAAAAGCGCGCCGCGGTTCCAGTCAAGCACCACATTGGAAAGCGAAAGCCAGACGCCATCTGTGTCTGAGATCGTGAAGGTTTTGATCGTGGCGCGGCCGCCAAGCACGCCTGAAAATCCAGAAATTTCAACGTCGCGGCCATCTCCGGAAAGGTTATCTTCGATCAGACGTTCCAGAAAGCCGCCAGGGTCTTCGGTTGCGTCTTCTGCTTGTGATCCACCAAACAGGCGGTCAAACAGGCCTGGCCTTTCCTGCGCCGAGACAGAGGCCGCAAGCAGTATCAGAGCCATCGCGGAGGTAATCGTTTTTCGCATCAGAATGCCTGCCCGATGCCGACGTAGATATAGAAATCGGACGCATCCGCGGCGCCGCTGACAGGGGTTGCAAGATCAAGGCGTATCGGGCCGATCCCGGTATTGTACCGCAAGCCAAGGCCCGCTCCGGAGTGGCTATCGCCGCCACCGTCGACAAAGCTTTCGGCTGCGACAAATCCCCAGTCGTAAAATCCCACGACCGTTATGGTTTCGCTAAAGCGCATGCGCGCCTCGGCGGAAATTCCCACAAAGCTGCGCCCCCCCGTGCGATCTCCTCCCACATCAACGGCAAGCGATTGATAGTCTTGCCCCCGCACGGTTCCTCCACCGCCCGAGTAGAACCGGTAAAACGGTGGGCTTTCGGTCAGGGATGGCCCGATCAACGAGCCGAATTGAAGTCTGAGGGCTGCGGTCACTGGGACAGTATCGCCAAAGGTGCGGAAACCACGCGTGTCCAGCTTCAGATGCGCGCCACTTTCCGTGCTTCCAAGGCCGTAATACGGGATCGCGTCGGCTTTGATGAAGATGCCTTTTGTAGGGTCGAGCGCGTCGTCGCGACGGTCCAACGTCAGGCCAAGTGGCAGATTGATCAGAGAGTATGTTTCGTTACCAAAGTCGTCGTCGACTTCGGAATAGAGATACCCCACGCCGAATGTGACCACGAGTTCATCCGTGGCATAACGGGTAAAACCAAGCGTGGATTCACCGGTTTTGGATCTGAAATCGGGTTCATTAAGTTGCTCGAAGCCCAGCTCGGCAAAAAGATCGACGTCGGCGCGCGGGGTCGCGGGGCGTTCGTAGCGCAAGTCAACTCCGTAATCAACGCCGCCTGTTTCGCCGCCAATCCCGGCGATTTCACTGTCGACGCGGAAACGTTCCGCACCGCCAAGGAAGTTGCGATGAAGCCAGAAACCGGTCAGTCGCATGCCGTCGATCGTGCTGTATTCTGCCCCAAAACCAAAGCGCCGCGGGGTTTGTTCGGCGACCTCAATCGTCAGGGGAAGCGTGCCGTCCGCTGTGGCGGTATCGCCTTCTGTAATGACAACCGAGCGGAAGCTACCTGTCCGGCGAAGGCGCCGCTCGGCGCGGATGATTTCGGCAGGGTCAAATCGCTCTCCGGCCTCAAGGCCTGCAATTGAATTGATGCGCCGCGTGCGCACGTCAGTATTGCCGACGATTCCAATGTCGCCGAAAGCAAGCACCGGGCCGGGTTCAACGCTGATATTTGCGGCGATGCGGTTTTCGTCGTGGCGCGCTATGATCTGTTGCTGACCGATGTCGGCCAGCGCATTCCCATTGTCACGCCACCCGGCAATGGCGGACCGCGCCGCATCGCGGATAGCACCTGTGCCAGCGACTGCGCCGCGGCGGAAGTCTTCGGAGATTTCCGTTTGCGACGTAAGCGGGCCGACATTGGCTTCGGAGAACCGATAAATCGGCCCCACGTTTATCCTGAGCGCGATGGCGTCGATTTGATCCGGCGCATTCAGCGGTGGGATATTGGCGGCTTCGCGACCGTCAATAATAATCGAGATCACGCCGCCGAAATGGCCGGCGTCATAGAGCACGGCAAGCAGCCGTTCGTAGTCCGCGCGGGCGGCTGCGAGCAATTCCTGGGTGTCGGTTGTGCCGTCGCGTTCGGCCTGCAGGATCAGCGAGGCAGCGATCAAGTCATCGCGGAGATCTTCGGTTGACGGAGAGAAAACAGCGCTAATGTCGGTTTCCGCGACCGCTATGCTTGTCGACGCCAAAAGGCCCGCGACCGCAAACGTTTTTATCCGGCCCCAAAATCGCACACCAACCCCCAAGCACTTAACGGCTTGGAGATATAGCTTTCGCAAACCAAAGAAAAGGGGTCAGTCGGCGCTCGCGGGAACTTGATGGTGATCCAACATGCGGACTTCTCGCTGCGGGAATGGAATGGAAATTCCGTTGGCTTTGAAAGTATCCCACAGCGCAAGGTAGACGTTGCCACGGATGTTCGTGAGGCCGTCGGTCGGGTCGGTAATCCAAAAGCGCAGGATGTAGTCGACAGAACTGTCCCCAAAACCTGTGATGTGGCAGACGGGCGGCTTTGCCGACAGGACACGGCCGACGCTTGCGGCAGCTTCATTCGCCAGTTTGCGCACCAGGTGAGGATCGTCGCCATAGGCCGTGCCGAAATGGATGTCGAGCCGGACAAAATCATTTGAATGCGACCAGTTGACGACCTGACCGGTGATGAGGTCTTCGTTTGGGATCAGGTATTCACGGCCGTCACGCGTTGTGATCGAGACGTACCGCGCACCCAAAGCATTGATCCAGCCAAAGGTGTCTCCGATGGAAATCACGTCGCCTGGTTTGATTGATTTATCGAGAAGGATGATAATGCCGGACACAAGGTTCGAGACGACCTTTTGCAAGCCAAAACCAAGCCCGACACCGATTGCGCCTGAAAGGACGGCGAGACCGGTCAGATCGACTCCGACGATCTTCAGGCCAAGGAAAAACGCCGCACCAAAGAGAAAGACCTGGATGAATTTAACCGCCAGAACCTTCATCGACGGCGATATTTCGCCGTTTGCGTGAATGCGGGCCGCTGCTGTTGATGTCGTGATCCGGGCGAGCGTAAACAGGACCCCAATGGCGATAAGGGCTTGTAGGACCGTCAGTAGTGAAAGCCGCATGTCCCCGAAAGAAAGTGCCAGACTGTCGAGGAAATTCGAAATCTCATCGATGATGCCCAGGTAGTAGAGCGTCACATAAATCCACAAAAACCACGTTACGATCTGGCGCAGAAAGTTATTTTGAACGAGCCGCACGGCAAAACCGACAAGCAGAATCGCGACGGTGATTGTACCGACAAGTTCAAGCAGAAATCTGCGTGAAACAAACGGCGTTACTTCGGCCATGATCGCTGCTGCGATCCAGATCAGGATCGAAAAAAGGATCAGCCCTAACCGCCTGTGCAGGACAACAAGCGCACGAAGCTGCCATTTTGGCCGTCCGGCAAGTGTGCGGATCCACTCGTGAAAAGTTGGCCTTATCCAGCGCGTCAAAACCCATGCGACAACGATGCAAAGAACAAGAATTCCAAGTTGCCAAAGCCTTGATGGCAAAAGCAAAAGTGTACCTTGCGCCGTGGCCTGTTGCCAAAGGTCGGTAATTTGTCCTGTCAGGCTGTCGACTTGCTCCATCCCGGAAGGATGCAACGCGATGACCTGCGCGGCAAGGTCGCTTGTTTTAGGAAGGTGGGGACAGGGCTGCGGGCGAGAACAAGACACCGAACTGTTCGCACCAGATTACCACCGATTGGAATGAGGAAACGTCCACATCTGTCGGAACCGAGTAGGCTTGATCTCCGATATTACCCTTCAACTGGCCAAGTCCAACCCATTGATTGTCCGCCACATCAGACGACGCGGCAGGGTCCGGGTGCGCCGACAGCCAGACCTCAAGGTCGGGACCGTTTGTCACCTGAAACTCGGATAGCTGAATTTCATGTCCGCCGCCGGGGAGGGCAACTAGCGTGGCCATTCCCGAGCCTTGATGCGCGCTGTCCGCGTTCCGGAAGGTGCCGGTGGCGACGATTTCGGCTTCCGCCAGGGTCTCGACGACGACTTCGTCGAAAAAGAGCGGTGAAAACGCGTACCACAGGAACGCTCCGGCAGGTGCGCCGACGACGGCGCCAGCCAAGAATATAGCAAGAGTTTTCAGCACAGTTGTGTCCCCCGTTTGGGCGGCAGCTTGGTGCATTTGCGTAGCTGGTGTCGATCCCTATCTTTGGTCCCGGCGTCCGCAAGTGTTTCGGGGCCACGGCGGAGATTGGAGCGCTTGTCGGTTTTATGCGCTGCTATGTCGGATGAATCTGACGTCTCGAGCCGATATGCGCTTAAATCCGTGAAAATGCAGGAGGGATTCGCCCCATGAAGACCCATGTCAAAGCGCTTGTCGTTGGCGGCGGCGCAGTTGGAACGTCAATCGCCTATCATTTGGCGAAGGCCGGGTGGGATGATGTGGTGCTTCTTGAGCGTGATGAGCTGACGTCAGGGTCCACCTGGCACGCTGCCGGGTTGTTGCCGCTTTTCAACATGTCCTACGCGACGACC
This sequence comes from Boseongicola sp., assembly GCF_057460485.1. Taxonomy (NCBI): domain Bacteria; kingdom Pseudomonadati; phylum Pseudomonadota; class Alphaproteobacteria; order Rhodobacterales; family Paracoccaceae; genus Boseongicola; species Boseongicola sp. Next base: position 14,861 of record NZ_JBVCWP010000004.1, on the reverse strand, counting down.
CACATCCACAAATACTCGGTCGATTTCTACAAGAAGCTTGAGGCTGAGACCGGGTTGAATGCCGGCTTTTCTGTCGTCGGCAACTTGCGGATGGCGCAAACACAGGATCGTATGGACGAATATATGCTCTATGCGGCAACGGCCGAGACATGCGACGTGCCCTACGAACATTTGTTGGCCGATGATATCAAGGCGCGATGGCCGTTGATCCGCACGAATGATCTCAAGGGCGCGATTTATCACCCGACGGATGGCTACATAAACCCGGCGGATGTCACCATGGCGATGGCCAAGGGCGCGCGACAGCGTGGTGTTGTGATCGAGCGGAAATGGCAGGTCGATGGGTATCACTGGACTGGTGATCATTGGGATGTGACTTGCACAAAGATGGCCGAAAAAGGGGGCAACCTGGTGGCGACGGACGAGCAAATCGTCGTCCACGCCGAACATGTTGTGACGGCTACCGGCAACCATGCGCAACGCACTGCCAACCTGTTGGGCATCAAGATCCCGGCTATTCCCGTCGAACATCAGTTTATCGTCATGGACCAGGACCCTGCTTTGGTTGAATGGCGTAAAAATAACCCCGAACACCCGGTAATCCGGGACGCAGACGCGCAATCCTATGTGCGCGAAGAGCGTGGTGGTTGGATTTTGGGAGTCTATGAGCAGAATGCGCCGGCTCGCTTTGAATACGGTGTCCCCGATAGTTTCCGGGCTGACTTGTTCCAGCTCAATCTTGAGCGGATCGAGGAGCAATACGCCGCGATGATCCATCGCGTGCCATCCTGTGAAGATTGCGGGTTGAAGGACGATTTCAACGGCCCGATTTGTTATACGCCTGACGGCAATCCTTTGGTTGGACCGGCGCCGGGTCGACGCAATATGTGGTTGGCTGAGGGCTTTAGCTTTGGCATCACCGCTGCAGGCGGTACAGGATATTACCTTGCGCAGATGATGGTTGAAGGCGAGGCCGAGATCGACATGGCGAGCCTTGACCCCAAGCGCTACGGGGCGTGGATGACGACCGAATATGCGGCTCGCAAGAACGAGGAATGCTATTCGCACGTCTATGTTCTTCACTACCCTGACGAGGAGCGTGAAGCTTGCCGTCCGCTGAAGACGGCTCCGTCTTATGATCGGATGAAAGCACGGGGCGCGCAGTTCGGTCAGGTGAACGGATGGGAGCGTCCGAATTACTTCGGCCCATTGGACGCGCCCTCGTCGTTCGACCACGATACACGGTCCTTTCGCCGCGGCGGATGGTGGCAATACGCGCATGATGAAGCGAAAGCGGTCCGCGAGGGTGTTGGCATGGTCGACGCCACGGCGTTTACCAAGCACAAGCTGCGTGGACCGGGGGCGACGGCGTTTCTTGACTGGTTTACTTGCAATAAGTTGCCGCGCGTTGGGCGGATCAATCTGACGTACGCGTTGACCAGCCACGGCACGACACGGACGGAATACACGATCGTCCGCCTTGCCGAGGATACGTATTACCTTGTCAGCGCTGGCGCCTGGCAGGCTTATGACAGCGATTATCTGGCGCAGGCAATGAACGACAATGTGGGGCGTTTTGGTCCGATGTGGTTGGACGATTGCACAGGGCAGCACGGCGTTTTCGCGCTTGCCGGACCGAAGTCACGGGATGTCCTGAAATCGCTGGTGAGTGACGCCGACCCCGAGACCGCTTTATCTAACAAGCGCTTTCCATGGCTGAGCGGCAAGCGCCTTGAGCTTGGAATGTGCCCGACGAACGCGATCCGTGTAGCTTATACCGGAGAGCTTGGTTGGGAATTGCATCACCCGATGGAGATGCAGAACTATCTGTTCGACCAACTGATGGAAGCGGGCGAGCCGCAGGGGCTGAAGTTGGTTGGCGCGCGGGCGCAGAACTGGCTTCGCCAGGAGAAATCCTATCGTGCGTTCGGAACAGAACTTGGTCGCGACGCGACGCCGCTTGAAGCAGGCCTGAACCGCTTTGTTGATCTTCAGAAGGATTTCTACGGCAAGGACCGTATGGTTGAAACCGGCGTCCGCTCGATGTGCGTGACGCTTTTGATCGACGGTCCCGACGATGCAGATCCATGGGGCCGCGAGGCGCTTTATGATCGAGAAACGCGCGTTGGGCGTCTGACATCCGGCGGCTATTCCGTGGCCTTCGGAAAGTCGATCGGGATGGGATATGTTTCGCCGGATCGGGCAAGCCCCGGAACAAAGCTTCAGGTGAAGATGCAGAACAAGCTTTGGGATGCGGTGGTCACCGAAGACAGCCCTTACGATCCGAAAAACGAGACGATCCGCGAAGACGGCTAACCTCGGCGGCTCACGGATTGCGCGCTTCGCTGTAGGCGCCCCCGTCGGTGATGCCGGGATAAAACTGTCGTCTCCATGCGCGCGCAGGTTCTTGTGGTGCATCCAGATCGCGCGGGTCGACCCCGGTCAACTTGGTCAAGGACCAAGACTGCAACCCAGGTTTAAAGCGGCAACACAGCGAGCGTCCAACCGCCATTGACTGCGCTGATCCACGCGTGTGGCGTCAGCGTCAGAGACAGCCAGTTTGAAAGCGCGGGCGGAACGCGATTTGTCTCGTCGGGTTTGGCCGTCTGTCCGGTCATAGTGGGTCGCGGGCGAGTATACTCGCCACACCTATTGGCTCAATCCATTGCGAAAGCACCCGACGCAAGGTCAAACGCTTTGCGCATGACTGTCGGCAGGTCGGAGGGGCGAAAGTCGGATGTCAGGATGAATTGCCCACGTTCTGGCACTTCGGTTTCTGATACCACCGCGACGCGAAGCGACAGTTTCAGGTGGAAATGGGTGAAGGTATGGCGCACCTCGCCTCCGGGATCACTCCAACTGGCGCGGCAAGGCGGCGCTTCAGCTTGTGCATCGACGCTCCATTCGGTGCCGGGCCATCCCAGCATTCCGCCGAGGAGCCCCTTGTCGGGCCGCGTCTCCAATAGCCATGCGCCGTCTTGGCGGCGCGCAAGATAGGCAATGCCAAGGCGGGTTGGTTTGGCTTTTTTGGGCAATTTCCGGGGAAGGTCAGCGGCGATGCCCGTCGCGCGCGCTTGGCAGGCATTGATCCAAGGACAAATGCCACAAGTCGGGTTTCGCGGCGTACAAATTGTGGCACCAAGATCCATCACGGCCTGAGCATAGTCTCCGGGGCGTTCATTGGGCGTAAGGTCTGCGGCAAGCGCGGTGAGTTCGGGTTTTGCGGTCGGAAGGGGCGTGTGAACTGCAAAGAGCCGGCTTATGACCCGTTCGACGTTGCCATCGACCACTGTTTCGGGGCGATCAAAGGCAATCGAGGCGATTGCAGAGGCGGTATAAGGGCCGATGCCCGGAAGTTTCAGAAGCGCTCCGTGTGTATCGGGGAATGTTCCGCCGTAGTCGGTCGCAACCACGCGGGCGCATTTCAACAGATTTCGCGCGCGCGCATAGTAGCCAAGGCCGGCCCATTCGCCCATGACGGCTGCGTCATCGGCATTTGCAAGGTCAGTGACCGTCGGCCAAAGCTCGGTGAAGCGAAGAAAGTAGCTGCGCACAGCGGCAACGGTGGTTTGTTGCAGCATCACTTCGGACATCCAGACGCGGTATGGATCGGGCAAATGACCTGCTTTTCGACCGACAGGACTTGTTCGCCAGGGCAAAACGCGCGCGTTGGCGTCGTACCATAAGAGAAGATCGGCACTCTGCGGTGTCTCACGCAATGTTTATGTCCTCGTTATTGGCTTTAGAGTGGCACTGGCGCCCTGCTGCTTTAAGATGCGCGCAACGTCACGGAAGGCAAGGCATTGAAGGACTTTCGCCGCAAGCGCGGTTTCGAGCGCGCATCCGATCTTGTTGCAAACCGTGTTCGCACGGCGAGCGAGACGCGTGGCTTTGCGGTATCTCGGCTTTTGACCCATTGGGACGAGATCATCGGTGCCGATTTATGCGGCATGGCACGGCCGATCGATATTATTTACGGCAAAAGCTTTGGGGCGACGCTGACCCTGTTGGTGAAGGGCGCCGAGGCTCCCATGGTCGAAATGCAAAAAGAGACGATCCGCGAGCGGGTTAATGCATGCTACGGCTATGCGGCGATCCAAAAAGTCCGTCTGACCCAGACCACACCGCGCGGGTTTGCCGAAGAGCAGTCGCCGTTCGCGGCCGGACCCCAAAAGCCCCAAGTGACGCCCGCTGCCCGACAAAAGGCAGCGCAAACAGTTGAAATCGTGGACGATACGTCGCTGCGAGACGCCCTTGAACGTTTGGGCGCGAATGTCATATCTCAGTCTAAACAGAAATAAAGGTATTCTTGTTATGAACCGAACAAAGTCGGCTTTTGCAGCCACATTCCTTGCAGTGCTTGCGGCACTTTTCCTGTCGACACAATCAGCCGTGGCGCAGGAAGCCAGCGACATCGACACGTCGGATATCGTCGAGATGGTCCTCGGTAACCCGGACGCTGAGGTAACGGTCGTTGAGTACGCCTCGTTTACTTGTCCCCACTGCGCCTCGTTTCACGCAGGGTCTTTCAAGGACCTCAAGAAAGATTTCATCGACACCGGAAAGATTAAGTTCGTCTATCGCGAGGTCTATTTCGACCGGCAGGGACTTTGGGCCGCGATCGTCGCGCGCTGCGGTGCGGGCGCCGAGAATCGTTATTTCGGAATCGCCGAGATGATCTACGAAAATCAGCGCGTCTGGGCTCGTCAGGAAGACCCGGCTGCAATCGTCGATAGCCTGCGTCGGTTTGGAAAGACTGCTGGTCTGACAGATACACAACTTGATCAGTGCTTTTCTGATGCCGATACCGCCCAAAAGCTGTACGCACGGTATTTGCAGCTGGCCGAGGAAGATAGCGTGAAGTCGACGCCGACGTTCATCATCAATGGCGAGCTGTATTCGAATATGCCCTATGCCGAGATGGCGGATATCATCAACGCGGCACTTGGCGAGTAATGCCGCCTCTTCAGGGCCTCAAGGTCATTGAACTTGCACGCGTTTTGGCTGGTCCCTGGGCCGGCCAGACGCTGGCGGATCTGGGCGCTGATGTCGTAAAAGTAGAAAGCCCCGACGGCGACGAAACCCGCCGTTGGGGCCCGCCATTTATTGACCACGACGGAGAGCGTTCGGCCGCTTATTTCCATTCGTGCAATCGTGGAAAATCCTCGGTCACGGCAGATTTCCGAACCCAGGAGGGCCGGGACCTTGTGCTGGAACTGGTCAAAGACGCCGATGTTTTGATTGAGAACTTCAAGGTTGGTGGCCTTGCCAAATATGGGTTGGACTATGAAAGCCTGAAGGCGGTCAATCCAGGATTGGTCTATTGCTCAATCACCGGTTTCGGGCAGGATGGGCCATACGCGCATCGGGCAGGCTATGATTACATCATTCAGGGTATGTCCGGGCTGATGTCGTTCACCGGCGCCCCTGACGGGCAGCCGATGAAGGCAGGCGTAGCCATCACGGACCTGTTTACTGGGCTTTATGCGGTGATCGCGGTGCAGGCGGCCTTGCGGCAGCGTGAAACGACGGGGCTTGGTCAGCACGTCGATCTTTCTTTGCTGGATACAGCGGTTGCGATGACATCCAATCAAGCGATGAACTATCTGGCGACGGGCGTTTCTCCGACGCGGCTAGGGAACGCGCATCCGAACCTCATGCCCTATCAGGTGTTTGATTGCTCGGACGGCTGGATTATCGTGGCAATTGGGAATGATGGCCAGTTTCACCGGCTTTGCAGTGTCCTGAAGACGGATGGATTGGCGGATGCGCCAGACTATAATACCAACGCCAATCGGATCGCCAATCGGCAGGCTTTGACGGATATTCTGACGGCAATTACGCGGGGCTGGACGAAAGCGGATTTGCTCGCGGCCTGTGAGAAAGCGGGTGTTCCGGCCGGGCCGATAAACGATATGGCCGAGGTGTTTCGTGACCCTCAGGTCGTTGCGCGCGGCATGCAGGTCAGTGATGAGGGCGTGCCCGGCGTGCGGACCCCGATTGTGTTCTCGGATGCCGAATTGGCGCCCAATCGGGCATCGCCTAAGTTGAACGCAGATGCCGGGCGGATCAGGCTAAAGTCAGGCGATTAAGCACCTCTGACAAATGCGCTTTGTCATCGAACTCTAGTCTTACAGGCAGTGTTAAGACTTTCTGGCGGAAGCTTGGTGGCAACCGCACTGCATCCTTTTCTGTTGTGACCAATTGCGCAGAGAGCGCCATGGCTTCGATTTCCAGCCGCTTCATCAAGCCGTCGGACAAAGGCTGATGGTCGGAAAGCGCCTCGGTGCGGATCAGGTCCGCCCCAAGTCCGCGCAGGGTGGTGAAGAACTTTTCGGGATGAGCGATGCCCGCAAACGCCATGACACGCTGACCTTGCCAATCCATGCCGGTTTCCAACGTCTTGAGATGCGCGGTAGCGTGCGGCACAGACACGCGTGGTCCCCACTTTTTAAGGAAATGGCCTTGGGCATTCTCGTCACCGATACTAAGCAGCAGATCGGCGCGTTTCAGGCCCTGTTCTACGGGTTCACGCAAAGGCCCCGCCGGCAGAATGCGTCCATTTCCAAACCCCAGCGCGGCATCAACCACCACAATACTGAACGATTTGGCGACTGACGGGTTTTGAAATCCGTCATCAAGAAGGATGATCTCCGCTCCGTCGTTTTCTGCAGCTCGAACCCCTTCGGCACGGTCCTGAGCGATCCACGTCGGCGCGAACGCCGCGATAAGCAAGGGTTCGTCCCCAACATCTGCGGCTTTGTGTCTGCGTTCGCTCACACGGGTCGGACCCGTTTCGGCGCCGCCGTAGCCACGAGACACAACATGGACGTTTCGGGGTCGCAGATGTTCTATAAGGGCGATTACCGTGGGCGTTTTCCCGGTGCCACCTGCGCTCAGATTGCCCACGCAGATCACCGGGCAATTCGGCGTGATATCTGGTGATTTGCGAACGCGGCGGGCTGTGGCGAAGCCGTAAAGCGACGACAATGGCTTAAGGAGATGCGCCTGCCATCCCGGTTGCTCGGGTGGGTTTTGCCAGAACAAGGGTGTGCGCATCACGCCGGCTCCTCGCCATCCAATGTAAGATTGATCATGGTCACAAGCGCTTCGACCGCGAGCGCGCCTTCGGATGTGGTCGCCCACCCGGCATGGGCCAATCTGGCGGCCTTGTCAGGAGACAACAGCTCAAAAACGGCGGCGCCGAGGCCTGCGGGGTCCTTGATCAACATGGTTGCTTCTGCGGCTCGTAGGCGCTGGATCCGGGGAACGGCGCCGCTGACTTCGGGTCCATGCAGCAGAGCTGAGCCAAGGGAGGCAGGACCATAGGGATCTGACGTGGGAAGCTCGGGATCGAACGAACCGCCGAGGTAGGTGATTGGCGAAAGACGATACCACAGGCCCATTCCTTCGTCGGTATCGGCGATATAGACTTGGACGTTTTCGTCGGGTCGCCCGCCCGAAGAGCGGAGCGCGGTTCTCCAGCCGTGTGTTTCCAAGGATCCCGCGATTGCAGGTCCGTCTGATAGAACCTTCGGTACAATGATGAGCAAAAGCCGGTGCGCGGCCCGGACCGTGCGCCGTTGCGCCGCATCAAGAGCCGGAATTTCTGAAGCTGACACCTCCGCGGCAAGCCACACCGGTCGTCCGCCAAGAATTTCCGACAAGGCAGTGATGTCGGCGTCGTTACAAGCAGGCGCGAGTGCTGTGTCGCGCAAGGGGCCTGTGACAGCAATGCGTGCATCGGGAACGCCAAGGCGGACAAGCGCTTTTAGATCGGCGGAATTGGACACCAATACGCCGCGGAAAATCTCCGGGATTGAGAGCGACGAATTGCTCAGCCCCCCCCCAAAGGCAGAGGCGCTTTGGGTGTTTGTTGCAAGAAACAGTGGAATTCCTGCCGCATGCGCTTCGGTAAGCAAAACGGTTCGGTCTGGCGCGCCGACGATCACTGCCACGTCGGGTTTCCAGTGTTCGAGGAAGCGATTGACTGAGCCTTTGGTGTCGCCGGGGACCAGTTGATGGATGGCCGTTTCGTCAATTGCACTGAATGGCGCTGCGTTCTCGGACGAGGTGACGAGCCCAAAGATCGGTTCACCGCGCATCGACGAAAGCTCGGCTGTGAGCGCGGAGATGCTGCCTGCGTCTGACGGGTCGCTGACGTGAAGCCAGAGCAAACATCCCTTTGGACGCTCTGCCGTCGTATGCCCCAATCGCTCGGGACCGCGTTCGGGGGGGGCGGGGTTATCGCGGCGGAGGGTGCGGTCGGCGAGACGCGTGGCGTTGTAAAAGAGCCGAGAGATAAGGCGGGGTTTGGGCGTCGTCAGCTGCCCAGCTCCTCAGTCGACGACGCAGGCGCCTCTTCGTCGCGCAAACGGTGTAAATGGGCGATGAAATAGCGCATGTGGGCATTGTCCACCGTGCGCTGGGCTTCGGATTTCCAGGCGTTGTAAGCCGTCGCGTAATCGGGATAAATCCCGACGATATGGATATCATCCACGTCGCGGAAAATGTTGGTAGAGGGGTCTGTCAACTCTCCGCCGAAGACGAGATGTAGGCGCTGGGTCATTGGGGTCTCCCGTTGTTGAGGTGCAGGGTAAACGCCTGCTGCGTGGGGTCAAGCCGCGGCTGAATTGGCCGTTTTGGCGTTTCCGGTACCTGCGTTGGTGCATGCGTTCGCAGGATTAGGGGTGGGTCATTGGTTCGAACTGGCGCGCATCGCCTCTTAGAACGCAATGCTGGCTTGCCTTAAGAGATGCTCGGACCCTTTGGCGAACATCAGATTATCTCGTCTTCATCAAACAAAGGGGCCTCTTCCAGCTGCGTTGCCAGATCATCAACAGCAGCTTCTGCGTCGTCGCCTGATTTAACAGCCGCAATGTGGAAAAGCGCGTCGCCTTCGTGGGCGATTGGCATGACGGCGCGTCCCACGATAATGCCTGCGTATCGAGTTTTGACCTCGACCTCGCCTTCCCCGAAGGGGTCCGAAATCGCGGCAACGATGTCGCCTTCTCCAACGACGTCCCCTTCCGCTTTGAACATGCGTAAAAGCCCGCCCGCCGGTGCGCGAAGCCAGTTGCTGTCCGAGCACAACAACGAGTCTGCCTTTGGCTTGGCGATCCCTGCCTTGGGCAACATTTTTATCTCTTTCAAAATGCGTAAAATTCCGGCCACCCCTGCGCGGACGGACATTTCATCAAACCGCATGCCTTCGCCGGCCTCGTAGAGCAGGACATCGACGCCGATCTTTTTGGCTTCTTGCCGTAAGCTTCCGTCGCGCAATGCACTTGTCAGAATGACCGGCGCACCAAAAACTTTTGCGAGCCGCAATGTCTCGCGGTTGTTGGCCGAAACGCGCACCTGCGGCAGGTTCATGCGATTGATGGCCGCCGAATGCAGATCAATGCCAAGCGAACAGCGCCCGACGATTTCATGGAGGAAAATATGCGCAAGCCGCGAGCCCAGAGACCCGTTCGGTGATCCAGGAAAGCAGCGATTAAGATCGCGGCGGTCCGGCAAGTAGCGCGAATGGTTGAGAAAACCGAAGGTGTTCACAATCGGCACGACAATCAGGGTGCCTTGCAAGGATTTCAGATTGGATCGCAGCAATCGGCGCACGATTTCGACACCGATCACCTCGTCCCCGTGGATACCCGCACTGACAAAAACTGTGGGGCCATCGCTGCGCCCGTGGATGACATGGGCGGACAGGGTGACGGGTGTGTGGTCTGACAGCATGCTGACAGGGATTTCGATGGTTTTGCGGGTGCCCGATTCAACGACTGCGCCGGCGATCTCGAAACCAGAACGTTTTTTCATCCCTTGCCTTTGGTCTTGGTTGCGTTGGGTTTCGCATGTTTTTCGATGTATTCGATGATCTTGCCTGCGATGTCGAGGCCGGTTGCTTTCTCGACCCCTTCCAAACCGGGAGAGGAGTTAACTTCCATCACAACCGGACCATGATTGGCCCGCAACATGTCCACTCCGCAGACATTAAGGCCCATCGCTTTGGCGGATCGAATTGCCGTCGAGCGTTCTTCTGGTGACAGTTTGATCAGTTCAGCGGATCCGCCACGGTGCAGGTTCGATCGAAAGTCGCCTTCTACGCCGGTGCGTTTCATTGCGGCCACGACCCTGCCACCGACGACGATCGCACGGATGTCAGTGCCGCCGGCTTCTTTGATGAACTCTTGGAGCAGGATGTTCACACCCGCACCGCGAAAAGCCTCGACGACCGATTTCGCGGACCGCTTTGTATCGGCCAAAACAACACCGATCCCTTGCGTGCCTTCCAACAGCTTGATCACCACAGGCGCGCCACCTGCAAGCTCGAGAACCTCTTCGGTCTGTTTTGGGTCATGGGCGAAAGTGGTCACCGGCAGACCAATGCCATCGCGCGCCAAAAGTTGCATCGAGCGCAATTTGTCTCGCGAGCGGCCGATGGCAACGCTTTCATTCAAGGGGTAGACGCCCTGCATTTCAAACTGCCGCAAAACAGCCATGCCGTAGAAGGTGATCGACGCACCAATGCGAGGGATCACGGCGTCATACCCAACCAGCTTTTCGCCGTTGTAATAGACCTCGGGCCTGCGCGACGCGATGTTCATATAACACCTCAGAGTGTTAATAATATCGAGCTGATGGCCGCGCTCCTCTGCCGCTTCTTTCAGGCGCCTGTGTGAGTAAAGTTCGGCATTGCGTGCGAGCATGGCAATTTTCATGTCTTTGGTCCTTTAAGATTGGGCTGGGCGCTTACCAAGTAGGATTTTCCCGCATGCACGGCGATGTTGTGGCGGCGCAAGGCGCGGCGTCCTAAAATAAGCGGAAACACCATGCTTCCCCGGTCCGTCAGCGAGACGTCGATCTTCCAACGACGCCCGGCAAGAATCATCGGTGTCCGGATCACGAGGCGGCTTTCGGGCGAGCCGCTGGTGTTGGTGATGTCGCGTTTGGTGAAGACCGGGAATTCACAGGTTTGTCCCGGCGTCCCCACAATGGAAGGCGCCGTAAAGCGCACCCATTTCTGGTCATCGCGTCTGAACAATTCGATGTTCTCGGCATGAAGGGCGGTTGTTTTCGCGCCCGTGTCAACCTTCACGGCAAAATCAAAAAGGCCTAATTCGGGCAGGCTGATACATTCGTGCCAGCCGATCACCAAAAGGGGCCGCTCCACTTGGCTTGCATCGTTCGTCATATTTGTCGTTTCCGTGAGAACGCGGGGAAGACCCACACTGCGGTATCTAAGCGGGAGTTACCAGTAAACCATGATATGGCGGGCGAAAGATCTGGAAGCAATGGCCTCAGACGAGTTGGTCGATCAGGGCCGCGTGCACGCCGTTTCCCGCGGCCACGACGCCCGCTGATTGGCGACTTGGGGTGTTGAAAGTTAGCGTTTTGCCGCGTCGATCCGTGGCTTGTCCGCGCGCTTCGGTGACAAGAAGCGCACCCGCGGCGATGTCCCACTCCCAGCTTGGTCGCAGTGTCAGCATGCCGTCAAAACGGCCTTCCGCGACAAGCGCGAGGCGGTAGGCGATGGACGGGCGGAAGTGACGGTCGAAGGTTGGGGGGGCCGCTTTCCAAAAGTCGGGTTTAAGCGTGACTTTTGGGGTAAGAAGCGTGGTCTCGTCGCCGAATTGGTTCGCGGCAGCGTTGATTGGTGCGTCGTTCAGTGTGGCGCCGCCACCCTTGGTGGCAAGGTAGAGTTTATCGCGCACGGGCAAGTAGACGCAGGCCACGATGGGTTTGCCGTTTTCCACGATGGCCAGCGAGTGCGCCCAGGTTTTTTCGCCAGCGACAAACGCGCGGGTGCCGTCGATGGGGTCGATGACAAAGGCGCGCGTCGTCGCAAAGCGGGCCGGATCGTCTTCGGTTTCTTCACTGACCCAACCGTAGTCGGGGCGCGCGGCGAGGAGGCTTGTTTTCAGATGGGTGTCGACGGCGAAGTCGGCCTCGGACACGGGGTCGTCGCCACCTTTGTCCCAGACTTGTGGGTCCTCGCGCCAGTATTTTCGGGCGATCTCGCCAGCCTCAAGCGCGGCGGTTTTGAGGAGCTCGAGATCAGGCGCCAGCAATCGTGAGACTTTCGACAAGGAGCGATGGAACAACGCGCGAAAGGTGCGCGCGGGCGTCGTTTGCGGGAATGAGTGAGGCGAGCATTTCGTGGAGGTTTCCCGCGATGGTGCATTCGGTAACCGGGTAGGTGATCTCGCCGTTTTCAACCCAAAAGCCGCTGGCACCTCGGGAGTAATCGCCCGTTGTTGGATTGATCGACGAGCCGATCAGTGACGTGACGAGGAGGCCGGTGCCCATATCGCGGATCAGATCTGCGTGGGTTTGGTTGCCTTGGGTCATTGAGACGTTGCCGGTGCCGGGGGTCGGTGGGCCTCCCGTGCCGCGGGCGGCGGAGGCGGTGCTTTGCATGCCCAGTTTGCGGGCGGTCGCAAGGTCGAGCGTCCAGCCCATAAGCACGCCGTCTTCGACGATGTTGCGGGCTTGGGTGGCGAGACCCTCAGCGTCGAAGGGTTTGGAGCCACGGATGCGGGCGCGGTGCGGGTCTTCGGTCAAAGTGATGCCTTTGGGCAGGACCTGCTCGCCCAAACGCTCACGAAGCCACGAGCTTCCGCGTGCGATGGACGCCCCATTGGCGGCTTGCAGCAGGTGACCGATGAGGCCGGACGAGATGCGTTCGTCGTACAGGACGGGGAAAGCGCCGGTCGGCGGCTTGGTCGCGCCTGCGCGTTCCAATGTGCGTTTCGCGGCAATGTGGCCAATTTCTTCAGGCGTCATCATGTCGCCGGCGTGGGAGCGGCTGTCGCCGAAATAGTCGCGCTCCATGTCTGCGCCGGTCCCGGTGATCGCAACGCAGGAGAGGCCGTGCGAGGTGCGCGCGTAGCCGCCGGAAAAACCGTTTGATGCGGCCAGGTGGATGGCGTTGTGGCTATAGCCTGCGGCGACGCTGTCGGCTTGGGTAATGCCCTTGTGGGACAGGGCGGCGGCTTCGGCCGCCAGGGCGGCGTTTTGGAAGTATTTGGCGTCGGGTTCGGGTGCGTCTTCGGCCAGATCGAGGGCCGCGACATCCCAGTTTTTGGCGATCTGGTCGGGGTCAGCGAGACCGATATACGGATCTTCGGGCGCAAGGCGGGCCATTGTAACAGCGCGTTCCGCCATGGTTGCAATGGTGTCGCGCGAGGTGTCAGAGGCGGATACGCAGGCCTGACGTTTGCCGATGAGAACACGTAGACCGATGTCGGTCCCTTCGGCGCGTTCTGCCTGTTCAAGCGCTCCGTTCAAAACGTTGATTGTGACCGATGTGCCAGAGGTTGCAATGGCGTCCGCGGCGTCCGCGCCCGCATTTTTGGCGGCGGACAGAAGGGCGTCGGTCAGCTTGGCAAGGTCAGTCATGCAGTGTCCTTTGGCGGGGTTCGTTTTGAGGTAGTCCGGACAGGCGGGTGCCGCAAGGTCTGGGCAAGCTATAAAACGACAGCGGCGCCCCGATGGGACGCCGCGAATTGCTGGTTTATTGAACTCGGATCAGCGGATGCGCTGACCGTTGGCAAGGACTGAGCCGTCCTCTTTCAGTTCGATGGTGGACTGCAATGTGTCTTCTCCGCCGCCCGGACGGGCAAAGAGGCCGATCATCATACGCGCGCCCATTGCCTGTTCTTCCTGAACGAGGCCCATGCCGACCAGCTTGTCGAGCAAGCCGTTGCCGCCGGAAAGCATCAGGTTCGCAACGCCTGCAGGCGTCGGGATGCCCGTCGAATTGTCGAAGGTGAATGCGCCGTCGCCCGTCAGTTCAGCGCCCGCGATGGTCAGCTGCAGGGCGTTGACGTTCAGGTCCTCGATCGAGCCGGGGATGCCTGGGGTGCCGCTTTCGGCGAATTCGGGTGCGGTGAAATCCTGGCTGACGATGACGTTGCCGCCCGTGTCGACAAGAAGCGTGATCGGGTCGCGCGGCAGGGCGCCTGCGGGATCGATCATGCCCCAAAGCATATCGTCAATTTCCAGGCCGACCATAGTGAATGAAAGCGCGAAAGGTTGCGGATCATCGCCCGGGACGAGGGGCACCGAGAATGCGCCGCCGCTTTGGGCCATGCGAAAAGTCATCGGCGGAAGCGGGATGGTCGAGCCGCCGATGGAGACGGTGACGTCGTTTGTCGTCCCACCGTAGGAGATGCCATTTTTGTCCATTGCTCCGCTGATTTCACCCGAAAGGGCGGCGGCGGCCATCTGGAAGTTGCCATCTGAGGTGTCGACTATGATGTCGTATGTGACCTCGCCGTGCGTGCCGCTGCCGATCTGGGTCGTTCCGGCTTCGATCAGTTGTGCAAGAGACATGTTCGGCGCGATATTGCCGACGGAGCCGCGCGTGGTTTGTGTCAGGTCTTTCATCGTCAGACTGAACGCACCGGACCCTTCCTCGGGCGTTTCGCCCCGGAAGTTCATGACCAGCGACAGAAGGTCCAGCGCCGTCTCGCTGTCGTAGGAGCGCGCGTCTGCTCCGGTGAATTCGACGAAGCCGGTCAGCGCGGAGAGGGTGAAATCGAAGTCTACGGGGACATCATCCGGGACCTCCGGGCCTTCCATGATGAAATCGGTCATCTCGACGGTTGGGTAGTCGAAGTCATACCGCAAGTTGTCTGGTGTCCCGGAGGCAATTAGCTTGGCGTCGGGCTGACGGATGGTGAAGCCGACAATGCCGTCTTCGCCGTCCGGGCCGGTGACGTTGAGTGTGAAGGGAAGTTCGTCGTCCATTTCGACCGTGACTGTGCCGTAGCCGTTGTCAGCAAAGGTCAAGGTGCCAAGCTCCCAGACGGAGGCGCCGTCTGCGACGGGAATGGCGGCGGAAAGACCGATGATGG